>VYFM01000187.1 GCA_009842375.1 Candidatus Poribacteria bacterium
GGTGTCTACATCCCCGTGCTAAAGCACGAGGTTTTGACACCGAAGATATGATAACCTATATTCCGCAGTTGTTTAAGTGAACTTATAGCGAGTAAAGGCTAAGAATTCAAAGTAAATACGGATCTGAAGCAACAAGAAAAGGAGACAAATTATTTCCTTTCTTTCCTTATCTAAACCTAAGTTGCCACTTATGCAACACAAACTTTATGAAGATTAATTTATTGATTCGGTATTATTCGGTCGGGGCAACCCCGCCCCTACGATATGTCTGAGCGTGGGATAACCTGTTGCCAAAAACTTTACACACACCCCGTCATTTTCATTTGACACCTTTCTATATTCTTGCTAAACTATAGAATAAGTCCAGAGCAAGAAGTAGGACTTGATTGCAGTAAAAGTAACGGTTCTACGCGCTTAATTTATCGGCATAACCTAACGAAGCTCATCAGCGAAAGAACAGGTTCGCTTCATCCATTGAAACAGAAAAACTTCACCTTCATTCTACCTGTCTCTGTAATACTTAGTCTCTTTATACTCGCCGAAGTCAACTATCCTTTGCTCAAACCGCAATCAGCGTTAGCATTCTTCGCGATGTTAGGACTCATAATTGTTTTCCTGAAATATCCTATCCATCCCAGTTTTGCTGAAAACCGTATCTGTCGATACATTGATTTTGTTCTTATATGTAGTGTTGTAGTCTGTTTTGGATACGTTATCATTCAGACAGAACCGATGTTTAAACGGTTTTGGCTGAACGGTGTATTTCTGGGTGAACGTGCATCGGCTGAACACATATTGGATTTTTATATAGGTGGGTTCGGTCTGTTATTAATTTTAGAAGCAACACGTCGTTCCATCGGCTTAACTCTACCTATACTCGCTATCGTATTTCTCCTATATGCATTTTTTGGTAAATATTTACCCGGATGGTTATTTCCACATCGCGGGTATTCGATTGAACGTATTATCAGTCAAACCTTTTTACACGGTGGTGTTTTTGGTGTTGCCCTAAGAGTCATGTTCACCTATGTGTTTCTCTTTGTGCTGTTTGGAACTTTTCTGGAGCGTACAGGGGCAACAGGTTATATATTGAACTTAGCAAGACAGATATTTGGATCTAGTACAGGTAGTCCTGCAAAAGTAGCAGTAATTGGAAGTGGTATGATGGGATCACTATCTGGTTCAGCAGTCGCTAACACCGCTACAACGGGTACATTCACAATTCCTTTGATGCGAAGTATGGGATTTAGACTAGAAATTGCGGGTGGTATTGAGGCAGCAGCAAGTTCAGGAGGCGCATTAGTTCCACCAATTATGGGTGCAGCTGCCTATATGATGTTAGAAATCGTTGAGCCTTCAGTCACATATTTAGAGATTATAAAAGCAGCTTTGCTTCCAGCGATACTTTACTATACCGCCCTTTTGCTCATTGTCCATTTTCACGCAAAACGAACCCTTAGTACAAACGAGAATACGGTACATACATCAACAACTACCGATGCAGAAAATACTTCAGAAAACTTGACATCAGAAGAAATGCCAAAAATGCAAGGTTTTGTGTTTTTATCTGCGTTTATTACCCTTATTGTGTTTTTGCTAATGGGAGCGACACCATTCCGGGCAGTAAGTTGGAGTTTGCTGGTCGTTCTAATTGTGAGTGTATTTCATTCAAAAACTCGGGTTGGTATCACTGGCATTACAAAAGCAATGGAAAACGCAGGTCATAGCGGTGTGTCACTAATTGCCGCTGCTTCATGTGTCGGCATCATTCTTGGGGTGGTTACACTTACAGGGGTTGGTTCTAAATTACCGAGAGTCCTGTTACCACTTGCAGAAACTAATTTGATTTTAGCACTATTCCTACTTATGATTTCTACCATAATATTAGGAATGGGACTTCCCTCGTCGGTCTGTTATCTTTTGATGGCAATCTTGGTTGGACCTGTTCTTCTTGACTTAGGTGTAGTTCCGCTGGCAGCTCATTTTTTCATTTTTTATTTTGGCATGATGTCAATGGTAACACCGCCAGTAGCATTGGCTGCATATACTGCTGCTGCGATTGCTGATTCACGTATTATGCAGACAGCGTTTGCTGCATTTCGATTTGCCCTTGTTGGTTTTGCATTACCTTATGCATTTGTAATGCGACCAGAATTGTTATGGTTAAGTTCAGATGGAGGAAGTCCGGAGTTATGGATTGTTATCATTAACCTGTTTTGGACTTTGGTCGCAACAATAATATTGGCGTCAGGTATCGCGGGTTATGCTTTCAAGAAAGTTTCCTTATGGGAACGTTGTGTGATGTTTATAGCAGTTGCTATCCTTTTCTTTGCACCTACAGATATGCATCTGATGTGGATACATGGATTAACACTACTTGCAAGTGTTTTTATCTTTTACTATAATTGGCGTAAAGGGGAGATTAGTCATGAAAAATACACTTAGGTGGGTTTTATATAGTTTGTTGGTAATACTATTCATTTTGCACAACGATTACTGGTTCTGGCAAACACCGAAAATCGTATTAGGACTCCCCATTGGCATACTCTACCACATCTTGTATTGCATTGTCGCATCACTGATTATGTTCTCCTTAGTCAAGTATACCTGGAGAGATAAATGATCCTTACTATTATCATTCTATATTTGGGATTGGTGCTTAGTCTCGGTATACTAAGTCACAAATTCTTTCGCAGCACAGGAGAAGACTATTTTGTAGCGAGTCGCAACATCAATTGGTTTATGCTGTTGATGTCGCTTTTTGGTACGAACATGACAGCATTCTCAATTCTTGGTGCATCTGGAGAAGCATATCATAGAGGTATCGGTGTTTTCGCATTAATGGCTTCTTCATCCGCCATTGTTGTGCCTTGTATTTTCCTCTTTATAGGGACACGTTTATGGAGACTGGGTAAAAAATTTGGATATATGACACAGGTTCAGTATTTTCGTGACAGATGGGAATCACAAGGGTTGGGTTTACTCATCTTTATTGTGCTGGTATTGCTTCTAATACCGTATCTTCTTATTGGAGTAATGGGTGGCGGAGACACGTTAAATAAAATAACTGAAAATGAAATACCGAAGTGGATTGGTGGATTACTGATTTGTGCTGTGGTCCTCTGCTATGTAACTTATAGCGGAATGCGTGGTACTGCGTGGGTGAATACCTTTCAAACCCTTATTTTTATGATACTTGGGGCGGTTACCTTTGTCGTTATCTTATATCGAATGGGTGGATTTTCCAATGCAATCTCAAGAGTTGACTCAGGTCTTTTGATGCAGTCTGATCATATCAAACCGTTAGAGCTTTTGACATATACATGCATTCCAATTTCAGTCGGTATGTTTCCACACATATTTTCACATTTCTTGACCGCAAAAGATGTGAGTACGTTCAAATATCCAATTATTTTATATCCGATTTGTATCGCAATAGTGTGGATTCCAAGTGTATTACTTGGTGTATTGGGTAATGTGGATTTTCCCGGTTTGAGGGGACCAGAAGCTAATTCTGTACTAATTCAGATGATTCGACATTATGCACCAGGTGTGCTATCGGGTTTGTTAGGGGCAGGTGTCTTTGCTGCAATTATGTCCTCACTGGATTCCCAATCACTATCTCTTGGGAGTATGTTTACAAACGACATCGTTCGTCCTTATCTAAGAAACAAAGGACAAGAACAGATGTCTGAAAAACAGCAGGTATGGGTTGGACGACTATTTGTCATTGGTATCATTAGTATAACATATATAATTTCATTAATTGCAACGCCAAGTATTTTTAAGCTCGCAATTTGGTCTTTCACAGGATTCACAGGACTTTTTCCTGTTGTAGTAGCTGCGTTGTTTTGGAAGGGCAGCACAAAGTATGGTGTTTTCAGTTCAGTTCTTAGTGTTATCGTTTTATGGTTATATTATTTTCTAAGTTACTGGAAAACTCCTGGGTATAC
>VYFM01000180.1 GCA_009842375.1 Candidatus Poribacteria bacterium
ATCAGATACATTCACTCTCGTAATAGAAATTCATAGAGCAATATTTAAGGAGCATAAAGACTTGAAACCTTTAGAAATAGGAAAGCTACTCCAACTATTCTATGATTTAGTGGATAAATCTGCACGAACTGAGGAGGAAATTGGAGCAGAAAATAGCAGAGTACGAGAGTATTATAAAGCTGCCCTTCAAGGCACTAATAGTAGAACCAACCGCATTACAAGAGGAAAAATAATCAAAGATGTCATTAACGAAAATTTTGAGTTTGATAAAAAGGAAAAGTAGTTGTTAATGCCACCTTTTATCTTATAGGAAAGAAAATCAATAACCTAATGAAAATTGCAAATGCACCATGCTCTTGGGGTGTCCTTGAATTCGACCTACAAGGCAAATCCCCCGACTACACACAAGTATTAGATGAAATGCACGAAATCGGTTATACCGGAACCGAACTGGGTGATTGGGGATTCATGCCGACTGACCCCGCAAAACTCCGCGACGAACTCGCCTCACGCGAGTTATCGCTATTAGGGGCATTTGTTCCCATTGCGTTAGCGGATGCGGAAGCACACGCAACAGGTGAAACATCAGCACTTCACCATGCACGTCTGTTGGCAGATGTTGGTGGTAATTCTCCATTCATTGTGCTTTCAGATGACAATGGAACTATCACACAACGAACACAGAATGCGGGACGTATCCATCCGGAACACAGCTTAACACAAGAGCAGTGGAATACTTTTGTGGATGGAGTCCATCGCATCGCGCAATCGGTACGTGATGAAACAGGACTTCGCACTGTTTTTCATCATCATTGTGCGGGATATATTGAAACCCCCGCAGAAGTGGACACGTTGATGCAAAGAACTGATCCGAAACTGGTTGGATTGTGCTTTGATACGGGACATTACCGATTCGGCGGTGGTGATCCACTTGATATATTTGATAAGCACTCAGAACGGATATGGCACGTGCATTTCAAAGATTGTCATCCTGAAATCGCTGCCCGTTCCCGACAAGATGATTGGGATTATTTCCAGTCAGTTGGCAAAGGTGTTTTTTGCGAATTGGGTAACGGTGATGTTGACTTTCCAGCGTTTGTAGCGGAGTTGGAAAATATGGAATACGATGGATGGATCGTCGTTGAACAAGATGTTCTACCGGGAATGGGTAGCCCTTATGAGAGTGCAGAACGCAATTTTCAATATCTAAACACAATTATAGCAAATGAATAAACCTTCTAAACTCGGAATTGGTGTAATCGGCACAGGACGTATCGGCAAACTCCACATTCAACATCTTTCCCAAAATATACCCGATGCCGATCTCATAGCCATTTGTAGCTTAGACACAAAAACGGCAGAAACCCTCGCTTTACAATTCAATATTCCTAAGGTAACAACCGATTACAAATCCCTATTGACTAACCCCAAGATTGATGCTGTTATTGTGGCTTCTTCAACAGATACACACGTTGAGATATGTCAAGCTGCAGCCGAGGAAGGCAAGCATATCTTTTGCGAGAAGCCGATAACATTAGATTTAGAACAGATTGATGAAACCTTGGCGATTGTTGAAAAAGCAGGTGTTATATTTCAAGTCGGTTTCAATCGTAGGTTTGATGTGAACTTCATGCGGGTACGTGAGGATATTGTCTCAGGTAAAATTGGCGAACCACACATTTTGCGTATCACAAGTCGAGATCCCACACCACCACCGATAGAATATGTCAAGGTTTCAGGTGGGATTTTTCTTGATATGACTATCCACGACTTTGATATGGCGCGGTATCTTATTTGCGACGAGGTAGTCGAGATATATGCAGTAGGTGGAGTACGTGTTGATCCACAAATCGGTGAAGCAGGAGATATTGACACTGTGATTATAACATTGCGTTTTCAAAACGGTGTGCTTGCAACTATTGATAATAGCAGAGAGGCTGTCTATGGATATGATCAACGTGTAGAAGTTTTTGGTTCAAAAGGAATGGTTACTGTTGGTAATCCAAAAACAGATACTGTAACTTTCAGCGGGAGTCAAGGAAGTCGTTCAGCACCACTACCGGACTTTTTTGTTCAACGTTATAAGGATGCCTATCTAACTGAATTACAAGCGTTTGTTCGGTGTATTCAAGAGGAGACGCAACCGCTGGTTACGGGTACAGATGGTAGAGTGCCAATTGTGATGGGATATGCAGCCTTAAAATCGCTTCGTGAAAATCGTCCTGTTTTATTGTCTGAAATATCGTAGTAATACAAAGAACTACTCGTGTCCGCCAACTTCCCCAACCTCAATTTCAATCTCATCACGGTTTCTAATCCGTTCAACAAGTCCATCTCGTATATCCACTATCCTATCGGAAACATCAAGCATCTTTAAATCATGTGTTGCTGAAATAACCGTTACGCCTTGTTGCGTATTCAATTGTTTGATAAGATCAATAATTTCGCGCCCCGTTATTGTGTCAAGATTGGCAGTTGGTTCATCAGCAAGGACAATGCTGGGGTCGTTTGCAAGTGCTCTGGCAATAGCGACCCGTTGCCGTTGACCACCAGAAAGTTCATCGGGGAGATGGTACATTCTATCACCCAAACCAACCATATCCAGTAGTTTTTCTGCTTTTTCATTCCGTTGTTTATCAGGAATACCAGCAAAAATCATCGGTAACGTAACATTGCCGTGTGCAGTGCGTACATTCAGCAAGTTGTAACTCTGAAATATATAACCGACTCGGTGACACCGAAATGCTGCGATCTGCCTTTGAGATAGGTTGGACATATTCTGTCCATCAATATAAACCTGTCCCTCAGTCGGTCTATCCAAAGCACCAATCATATTAAAGAGAGTAGATTTACCCGAACCAGAGGGTCCCATCAATGAGATATACTCTCCACGTTGAATTTCAATATTGATACCGTCCAAAGCACGCAGGACGTTTGAACCCATCCGATATTCTTTGACGACATCTTCAGTTTTTACAACAATATCAGGCATAATAGTCCTTATAGTGAACCTATCACATTCATATTAAACCTCTGTACGCATTGCTTCCGCAGGAGGTAATTTTGCTGCACGCCATGCAGGGAACGATGAGCCGATGATAGCCAAAATCATTCCAAGTATACATCCCAATAGTATCAATAATAACACACCGAGTTGAAAAGGTCCGTTTTCCGGTTGTGCTGGCAACAACGGAAAATAGAAGAAAAGATCAAGACCATAATTTTTCAACCCTAAAACAACTGCACCAAGTAAACCAATGAGCGCGCCTATCAGGGCACCAGCGAATCCTTGAAAGCCAGACTCAAGTAAAAAAAGCCTAACGACAAATCCGTCAAGTGCCCCAAGGCATTTCATCGTTCCAATTTCACGGAAACGTTCGGTAACTGCCATTAGCATAGAGTTAGCAATCCCGACAACACAAACGATTAGGGACATAATGATAAGCCAGATGTCCTTCGTTGAAATACCTTGTTCTGCTGCTTCATCAAGACCAGTAATCTCTGAACTTCTTCCACTCTCCTGTAATGCAAGTTCAATTTCATTATTCGTCCAAACGGAAACGAGAAAAGCGATACCGAGTGTTATTCCTGCGGTTGTAATAATTGAACGACCAAAACGGATTTTCAGACTTTGAAAACTTATCCGAAGCGATTCTACAAATGGCAGATCAATCTGTTCCTCAATAGGTGCTCGTTGATTCAAATTGTTAACTCCTTAATCTTATATAATAGCCTATTTTAACATATTCGCAGTTTTTGGTCAAGTTCTGTTGAATAACATTCCAGAGTCATTCAGTTTTCCAAATCTTATGATTTTCAAAAGTAAGTCTTCCTCTGTAGGAGCGACCCGCCGAATGCCAAACGAGCATTCGGCGTTGATTTTGGGGAATGCCAACAGGAATTCATACCGTTGATTTACCGGTCGCGATTT
>VYFM01000568.1 GCA_009842375.1 Candidatus Poribacteria bacterium
GATTTGGAAAAAAACTTCAGTCTCAATGCCAATTTTAACGATGCTCCTCTGTTTCTGTACTTATGTACATGCACAAGTACAACCAAATAGCGATGCGGCAGCAAGAATCCAGACACTTAATGCAATTCAGGATGCCAACGACCACTATTATCAAAAACGTTATACCGAAGCGATTAGAGCTTATGAAGTGTTGTTAAAATCTGAACTGAGTCAAACGCAAAGGGATTCGATGCGACTGATGTTTGGACAAAGTTACGCTAAACTCGGTCAAGATGCTGAAGCGCGCACCATTTTTAAGGAGATAGTTGATGAGAATCCTGATGGATCTTATGCAACACAGGCTGTACATCAACTTTCTTACCTATATAGCCGACGTTATCAGTATAAAGAGGCAATCATTCTGTGCAATCAGATATTACAACAACATCCTGATACTGCTTCTGCAGCAATTGCAGCCTACTTAACTGCTTACTACCAATATGTAGAAGGTGATTTAGAGAAGGCTATGGAGAGTTACAAACATTTTCTTGACAAGTATCCAAATTCGATTTATCGCACGACAGCTATCAGTAGTCTTGTTAGGTTGTATACTAAAAACGAACGATATGCAGATGCAGAAGAACTCATCAGAAGTCGGATGAAACTAAACCCCACAGATACATCGCTTCTTGAGGAATTAGCCAATTTATATCAACAACAGGGAAAATCTCAAGAAGCCATTGAACTCTTTCGTAATGCCCTTGAGAAGAATCCCGCAAATTCATCTATGCGTCGTAAACTTGGATCCCTATATGCTGAACTTGGTAATAAGGAACAAGCGATTGCTGAATGGAAGAAATTGGTAGCAGGGGATTATGACGAACATCAACAACTTGGGGCTATTTATCTATCGCACAAAATGTATTCTGAAGCGATAAAGAGTTTTCAGCAGGCGATTCAGAAGAATCCACGATATGGTTACCTCTATGTTCAACTTGCAGATGCATATAAAATAAAAGGAGATATTGATAAAGCTGCTTCAACCTACCTTGATGGCTTACAAAATGTTGGTTCGAGTGGAAGTCAACGAGAATCTATATGGAAGGCAATGATTGAAATATATCAAGGAGATAGGCAGAAACACCTACGTGATAAGCTTATTATGCAATACGAAAGAGTCTATCACTCTTCACCGCATAATCTTAACTACGGGTTGACATTGGGTGAACTTTATTTTTATGATGAACAACATGAACAAACATTAAACATCTATACAAAACTACATAAACTCTATTTCACTTCGATCGATGCAGCATTGGGAAGATTCGCTGACGATTTAGTGAGAAACCGGAGTCCGTTTGCAGTTGATTACTTGAATACAATATTGCAAAATTCAAGAGACCTAAAGATTCTCTCAAATACACGTTATAAGCTGGCAAAGTTGTACACATCCACTGAGCAGTGGGATAATGCGGTTACACTATTGAAAGAGATTAACAAAAATCAGATTGCCTCTATTGACAGCCAAATACTTCTCGCACGAATTCAATTGCATGGTCTACATGACCCCAAAGCTGCACAAATCTCGTTACAACCATTACTAACGCAAAATTTACCGTATGATCAATTAATGGAAGCTAATATGCTTCTTGGAGAATGCCATCTTCTTATGAAACGGTGGACGCTTGCAAGACAGGTGTTAGAACCAATTACATCAAGTCTTAGCAGAGCAAGTGCGTCTGCGCAAAAACTTATCGGTGATTCCTATTTCTTTGCAACGGAATTTGATAACGCACTTACCGAGTATCATAAGGTTATACATGTATCAAAATCGGATGATTTGACCAATGATGCACTTGAAAGGATTGTATTAATTCAGGATAATAATGACTTTCTTGCTCTGCCACTTACTGACTATGCGAATGCACTTCAGCTTTTTCTCAACGGTGAAATTGACGCTGCGATAACCCAATGTGAAGACACGATTTCAGTTCATCCTAAAGCAATGATAATTGATGATATATGGATGCTACTTGGGAAAATATATCGTTCTCAGAACGCTATTGGAGATGCGCTTCACTCATATAAGCAAATCGTTTCGCAAGAGAGTCCCTTAGCAGCAGATGCTCTTACGCAAATTGCCGACATATACCGTATAAAGAAAGATTACACAAACGCCCATGATACCTACATAACGCTGCTTACCACATATCCCGATAATAGTATCGTTCCACATGTCCGTCAACAGTTAGATGAAATAACTAAGTTGATGAAGAACGGACAACCCAATACCCCATGATTTCAGATATGCTATTTTATGCTTGAGATAGTATTTAAGCCTTCCCTTTTATTCATCTGTGTGCTTTTGTCCGTAAACACCTTACCTGTATATGCAGATCAGTCCACTATTTATTTTTCAGAACAGACAGATTCAGCAGGTATTCATTTCAAACACCTCAACGGTGCATCTGAACAGAGATATCTACCTGAAACTATGGGAGCAGGTTGCCTGTTTTTTGATTACGATAACGACGGTAACCTTGACATTTATCTTGTCAATAGCGGTTCTTCCTGTGCTAATGTCTCTCTTCCTCGCACAAAATCTGATGAAATGAACACACTCTATCGGAACAATGGTGATGGCACGTTTACTGATGTGACCAACAAAGCAGGCTTTCAGAAAAATCTCGGTTTTGGTATGGGATGCATTTCTGCAGATTATGACAATGATGGTGATGCAGATCTATATCTCACAAATTATGGAAGAAATCAACTCTATCGGAACAATGGTGATGGCACGTTTACTGATGTGACGAATTTTGCAGGTGTTGGAGATTCTCATTGGAGTGTCAGTGCTTCCTTCGGAGACTATGACCTTGATGGATACCTTGATCTCTATGTGGTCAACTATCTTGATTATAGGGTTGAAACTGCTCATCCATGTGTGCTTGAAGGTGTTCATATATACTGTGGACCGCATGAATATCCTGGTGAAACTGATACGTTATATCGGAACAATGGTGATGGGACATTTACCGATGTTACGACACGATCTGGCGTGCGAAATAATGGAAAAGGATTAGGTGTTGTCTTTACGGATTACAACAAAGACGGTTATCCTGATATTTTTGTTGCAAACGATGCTGTTGAAGATTATCTATATAGAAATAACGGTGATGGGACGTTTACTGATGTAGCACTCTCTGCAGGTATTGCCTATAATTCCGAGGGGCGCGCAACAGCAAGTATGGGTGTGGCAAATGGTGATTACAATAACGATGGCTTAATTGATCTATTTGTTACAAATTTCTCATTGGAGGTTAACAGTCTTTTTCACAATGATGGCGATGGGTTCTTTACCATGACGACCTTTGATACGGGAATTGCAGAACCAAGTTTCTCACAACTTGGATTCGGAACGCAATTCTTGGATGCTGACAATGACGGTAGATTAGATATCTTCGTCGCGAATGGACATGTATGGGATAATGTAGCACAGATTACACCCTCTCTCTCCTATAAACAGACATGTCAAATTTTTCACAATACAGGATTAGGGGATTTCAAGGATATTTCTAAGTCAGCAGGAACTTTTTTCACACGCCTAGTTGTTGGTCGTGGTACTGCAATAGGAGATTACGATAACGATGGGGATTCAGATATACTTATTACACTTTGTGGTGAAAAACCAGTACTTCTTCGGAACGATTCTAAGACAGACAACCGTTGGATAAAAGTTAGGCTGTTAAGCAATCACAGCAATCGTGATGGAATCGGTGCGGAAGTATATGTAAGGACAGAAAACACTACACAAGTGAGAGAAGTTACCTGTGGTGGTAGTTACGCATCAGGGAGTGATTCCACACTCATATTTGGACTTGGAACTAACGAAATTGTGAAATCTATTGAGGTAAAATGGTTGGGAGGACATATTCAAACACTTGATAAT
>VYFM01000332.1 GCA_009842375.1 Candidatus Poribacteria bacterium
GTATCGGTGAGTCTCCACCCCTTTAAGTCTTTATTCAGTTGATTTCGTTCAACCATTCCTTCCTCAAGTAGCAATGAGAGAAATATACTAGTCATTGGACTTCTCCAATCATACCAAAACTTAGAATTTGCGCTTGCTTTTTTTACAGATGGTCCTGGTAGTTCAAGGCTTTTGTAAATAGTGACGTGTTTAAGACATTCGTCATTGTTGAGTCGGACTTGATACAATACCTCTAATATTGCTTCTTTTAAATGAGATAATCCTATTTTGGCTTGTTCACGTGTTTCTTCCTCATCTAATTTTTTGTGTCGTTTTTGGAATTCTGTATCGGTGAGTCTCCACCCCTTTATGTCTTTATTCAGTTGACATCGTTCAACCATTCCTTCCTCAAGTAGCAATGAGAGAAATATACGAGTCATTGTATTTCTCCAATCATACCGAAACTTAGAATTTGCACTTGTTCTTTTTTTAGGTGGTTCTGGTAGTTCAAGACTTTTGTAAACAGTAAATTGTTTAAGACATTCGTCATTGTTGAGTTGTGCCTGATACAGCACATTTAACACTGCTTCTTTTAAATGAGATAATCCTATTTTGGCTTGTTCGCGTGTTTTTTCATTCATCAATCTTCGGGCAGGAGACCCCGCTGCTTTAGCACGGGAAGGCATGCCCGCTCCTATTTTAGATTAAAAATGCGTTCCGTTTTTTCGGCACGGTTTCGTTGCCGTTTCTCTCAAGTGGACTGCTTCTGTTTTTTGATACTGTCACTATTAAATACTAAGACCTGATCCCGTGTTCAAAAGAAAACAGGTAATCTCCCTTTCGGGTTATATATTGCCCCATCCAGATCACAGATGCGTAGTGGGTTAAGACTTGGGGAGCATCCTTGTCCAATACGACCAACCACCAGTCGTAGAACTTTCTAACCATACTTTAGGCTACCACGCCCAGCATCTGCGATATATGACTGTAGTCAACGGTTTAACTCGTGGATTGACCGCTTGGTCAGCGGTTCGCACAAGCCCCTACCTTTAGGTAGCGGGTTATTGACTGTGTATTACTTTCTTTGTCCAAAGCGACTAAATCCGACAATAGCACCGTGCTATCATTACTTCCACTTGCAATCATCTTTCCATTCGGACTGAACGCTATACTACGAACCCAATCCGTGTGACCAGAGAAAGTGTTATAGATTCTTGTGTAGTTGAATTACACAGAGTAACATTCAGGTCTTGTCCACCACTTGCCAAGAACTTACCATTTGGACTATAACTGACACTCAAGACAGCATCTAAATGTCCAGTCAGCAGTTTTAGTTCTTTACCGGTATGGACATCATATATCCAAATCCCTTTGCTACTGCCAACAGCAAGGTGTGTTCCATCGGGAGAATAATCTATTTCAGTACTCCAACCTTTGCCAAGACGCATCACCGTACCTTCGGGTAAAGGTAGGAGTGGGAATTGAGCTAAACTGGATGGTAAAAATCCAAATATCGTGAATATGATGATAAAATTCAAAGATAACGTGATTTCATTGTGATTTTCTATTTCTGTTCAGTGGTCTGTTCTTTCAGTTCCGCAATCTGGTCACGTAATGAAGCAGCAAGCTCAAACTCCAAGTCTATTGCAGCTTTATGCATCTGACGCGTTAAATCATCAATTGTTGCTACTATATATTCTTCGCTTGCTTCTTCAATCATTGGTACTGGTTCTACATCTTCTGGTTTTTTGGTAACATATTCCTCAGTAGATTCAGAGATAAGTTGTTCAATTGCTTTCTGGATCGTTGCGGGTGTGATATTGTTTTCCTCGTTGTATTTCAATTGTATATCTCGTCTTCGTTGAGTCTCAGCGATTGCGTCAGCCATTGCGTCTGTGATAGTGTCCCCATATAACAGGACTTCACCGTCAACATTTCGAGCTGCACGTCCTGATGTTTGTACTAACGAGGTGACTGACCGCAGGAAACCTGGACGATCCGCGTCAAGAATAGCAACGAGTGAAACTTCAGGCAAATCAAGACCTTCACGAAGTAGATTGATACCGATGAGTACATCAAATTCACCCTCTCGGAGTTGTCGCAAAATTCTTGCACGGTCAAATATATCTATTTCAGAGTGCATGTAGTTCGCTCGGATTCCTGCCTCAATAAAATACTCGCTTAAATCCTCTGCCATCCGTTTTGTCAATGTTGTAACAAGTACGCGTTGTTTCTTTTTTACCCTTTCATTTATTTTTCCTATGAGGTGGTCAATTTGCCCACGGACGGGATGTACAGAAATTTGTGGGTCAATTAATCCCGTAGGACGTATAATCTGCTCAACAATTTGTCCACCACCTTTTTCTTCTATTTCATACTTGCCAGGGGTAGCGGATACGAAGATGACTTGATCAATATACGCTTCTACTTCTTCAAACTGGAGTGGTCGATTGTCTAATGCTGAAGGCAAACGGAATCCATATTCGACGAGTGTCAGTTTTCTTGCCCGGTCTCCACGATACATGCCTTTTAACTGTGGAACTGTTACATGTGATTCGTCAATGAATAATAGAAAATCTTCGGGAAAATAGTTTAGTAAACAATATGGGGGTTCTCCCGGTTGTAGACCGGATAAGTGTCGGGAATAGTTTTCAATACCTGAACAGTAACCTACCTCCCGTAGCATCTCTAAATCAAAACGTGTTCGTTGTTCAATTCGTTGTGCTTCCAGGAGTTTATTTTCTTTTTCAAAAGTAACTATGCGTTCATGTAGTTCAAGTTCAATGTTTATGAGTGCTTCTTCAAAAATTTCCGCGTCAGTCATAAAGTGTTTTGCGGGGAAGATTTCCAGCGTATTCTGTTTTCCTAATATCTCACCAGTAGTAGTATCAATTTCGCATATTCTATCCACCTCGTCACCAAACAACTCGATACGAAATGCACTTTCGCTATATGCTGGAAACACCTCAATTACATCCCCTCGAACACGGAAGGTGCCTTGCCAAAAGTCTACATCGTTACGGACGTACTGTATATCTACCAATTCTCTGAGGAATTCATCTCGTCTGATGATTTTACCTGTTTCTAAGTCAATTTTCTGTCCTTCAAATTCGCGTGGTGAACCGAGACCGTATATACATGAAACACTTGCTACAATTATCACATCGCGTCGAGACATTAAGGATGCCGTTGACGCAAGCCGCATCCGAGTAATTTCTTCGTTTATACGTACATCCTTTTCAATGAAGGTATCAGTTGATGGGATATATGCTTCAGGTTGGTAATATTCATAGTCACTCACAAAATAGTGAACAGCGTTGTGTGGGAAAAAGGTTTTAAACTCATTGTAAAGTTGTGCTGAAAGGGTTTTGTTTGGTGAAATGACGAGAGTTGGACGTTGCACATTCTGAATCAAGTTTGCCATAGTGTATGTTTTACCAGAACCAGTGACACCCAGAAGTGTTTGAGCTTTATCACCGCGTAGGATACCATTTGTCAACTTTTCAATTGCTTGCGGTTGATCACCTTGTGGGTCAAATTCGGAGACTAATTCAAATGGTTTTGATGGTATCTCTGTGTTTACATTAATTGGAGAGATTGATGGTCGTACGTCAAAATGTTCGTGCATGTTAACCCCTCAGTAAATGTGTTTGGATTGGAGATTTTATTATCGTTCTATTTATTATATCATGAAATACTGAATATTTACATCGGAGATTGTACGGGATGTGTAAAGTTTTTGACACTATTGCATAGGAGCAGGGTTCCCTCGCCCGATTACAACAACTTGAAAACTCAATATATCGTCCGTCGGAGCGAGCGTAGCGACCTCCGATATGTTATTTGTCAGAATCGCGGATTACGCCGATTTCACGGAAGAACACGGATGGGTTTCTGGGTAGACGGCTTATTTATGATTAATATAGTCAGGAATGACTCTGAAA
>VYFM01000263.1 GCA_009842375.1 Candidatus Poribacteria bacterium
ATGTAAACAATTATCTGAATAAAGTGAATACAGGTAGAGGTTTTCAACTTGATTTCAATTGGGAAGGAGAAACTTACTCAACTGAAGCGGATGTGATTTTTGTTCTTAAACAATAAATTAAAACAAAAGATATAGAACGGAGGAAGAAGTGGGAAGAAAGAAAATTAGTGTAATTGGCGCAGGTAACGTCGGAGCGACAGCAGCATTCCTAATAGCACAGAAACAACTTGGCGATGTTGTCATGATTGACATCGTTGATGGAGTCCCGCAAGGTAAGGCATTGGACATGGCGGAAATGGGACCGGTAGAACTGTTCGGTGCTGCAATCAGTGGTGACCTTGATTATTCTGCAACTGCAAACTCAGATTTAGTGATTATCACATCAGGTTCCCCGCGCAAACCGGGCATGACACGCGAAGACCTATTGCAAACAAATGCTAACATCGTTGGTAGTGTCACAGAAAACGTAGTGAAGCATTCACCAGATACCATCATCATGATGCTCACCAATCCGCTTGACATCATGACCTATCACGCGTGGAAAGTATCAGGTTTCCCTTCACACCGAGTCGTAGGGCAGGCGGGCGTGCTTGATTCAGCACGGTTCCGCTATTTCATCTCGCTTGAACTTGGCGTATCGGTAGAAGACATCCATGCCCTCGTACTTGGTGGACACGGGGACACGATGGTGCCATTACCGCGCTATACTACCGTCAATGGCATTCCGATTCCACAGTTGATACCCGAAGATCGTATTGAAGCCATGGCACAGCGTACTCGTGATGGTGGTGCTGAGGTAGTCAATCTTCTCAAGACGAGTGGATATTACGCCGCGGGAGCATCGTTAGCGCAAATGGCAGAAGCAATCATTTTGGATAAGAAACGGCTACTCCCATGTTCTGCGCATCTCACAGGTCAATACGGTATCAATGACCTTTATATCGGTGTTCCGATAAAACTCGGTGCAAACGGCATTGAAGAGATCCTTGAGATTGAATTGACAGATGATGAGTTAGGTGCTTTGCAGACTTCTGCACAGACGTATCGAGAGGGGATTGCGTTGTTGGGGTATTAACACTTTGTGTATAATAGACTCATAAACATTGACCTTTACGAGATCTTTGTTATGAGTCTTTTTTATTGATACAACGTGGATAAGTGCAGTTTTTATTAAAAGATATGAATTCAAGTTTCAATATCTGAACTATTTAATGAAAATTTAAGCCTATACTAAAAATCGTATCTAAAGCCTGAATAGTGAAAGAGCCTATTATACTTACCTTCGGGGAAACCTCACCCTCTAACCCGATTGTTACACCGTGTTTCCTATCCCTATCAGTTTGTCTATACTCATACTGCACGTTATTCAATGTTTCCCATACATTCGTATAGGACAGAGCAAAGAATGGAATTATTGCCCAATCCGACTGAGTTTGGATACGTTTATGGATGCCTCCTGTGACTGAAATACTCAAGTCTCTTGAGCTGACAAGAGTTTCATTTGTCGTTCTATCAACTGCTGAGGTGAATTTAGCACCACTACTTCCTTGAATATAATACTCAAAACCAGTTTGTCCTAACGGCTTAATGAGTAAAATACTCATCCCAATGATAGGTGATGGTGTAACATCTCCACCTTGAGTTCCCAAGTAGTTATCATCTGCAAATCCAATTCCACCATTGAAAGAAATCTTCAAGTCGTTATCAATGCCATAGTCAATTCTACCTCCAATTGTGGTGAAAAATGTCTGTGGACTAAATACAATACCGTATTCAGTTTTTCCAATCGGCAACTCATGAAAAGACATCTGTGAATAAGCAGCAACTGGAGACAAAACCAACATTAATGTTGTGTAAATCCATTTTTGTCTAAAATACATATCACTTCTTATATGAACGCCCCGTCTATTTTAAAGACGAGGCGAAAGTTGTTCTACCGTAATCTTATTGGCTCATACGCCAGTGTGAAGACGATCTATCTATTCTTTATCCTTATTTTCATCCTCATCAATGACTTCGTATTCAGCGTCAACGACATCCTCTGGTGGAACATCTTCAGAAGGAGCATCTCCGGGTGGTGTACCTTGTTCAGCATCTGCAGTCTGTTGATACAGTTGTGCTGAAGCCTCATGCCAAATCTGCATTAGGTCGTCAGTAGCGGATTTTATCTCTTCATTGTTGTTCGCTTCCAGTGCTTGCTTGACACGTTCAACGCCAGCGTTCACCTTTTCCTTAGTCGCATCATCAACCTTATCACCGAATTCCTTCAGGTTTTTCTCGGTTTCATAGACTAAAGAATCGGCACGGTTGCGAGTTTCAACTTCCTCACGCTTCTGTTTATCCTCTTCAGAATGTGCTTCCGCATCTTTCACCATCTGTTCAATTTCTGCATCAGTGAGACCAGAGGAGGCAGTGATTGTAATGTTCTGCTCCTTACCCGTTGCTGTATCCTTCGCGGATACATTGAGAATACCGTTTGCATCAATATCAAATGTAACCTCAATCTGAGGTACACCCCTGGGTGCTGGTGGAATATCACTAAGTCGGAACCGACCAATTGTTTTGTTGTAGACTGCTTGTTCCCGTTCACCTTGTAGAACATGCACATCAACCGATGTTTGATTGTCTTCCGCGGTTGTGAACTTCTCAGATTTTTTTGTTGGAATCGTGGTATTCTTTTCAATTAACCGCGTAAACATTCCACCGAGTGTCTCAATACCAAGTGAAAGCGGGGTTACATCAAGCAGCAAAATATCCTTGACTTCCTCGTCACCAGCAAGAACACCACCCTGAATTGCTGCTCCAACAGCAACTACCTCATCAGGGTTAACGCCTTTGTGCGGTTCTTTACCGAAGAGTTGCTCCACTGCTTCCTGAACTTTTGGCATCCGTGTTTGTCCACCAACGAGAATAACTTCGTCTATATCTGCAGGTTGCATCTCAGCATCATTGAGTGCTTGTCTACAAGGTGTAAGGGAACGTTCAACCAACTCATCGGTTATTTGTTCCAGTTTCGCCCGTGTAAGTGTTAGATTAAGGTGCTTGGGACCGCTTGCATCAACAGTGATAAACGGGAGGTTAATATCTGTCTGCACTGTGCTGGAAAGTTCACATTTTGCCGTTTCTGCTGCCTCTTTCAGACGTTGTAGTGCCATCTGATCGTTCCGTAAATCGATCCCTTGACTACTGAGAAATTCCTGTGCCATCCAATCAATGACGGCTTGGTCAAAGTCATCTCCACCGAGGTGTGTATCACCATTAGTGCTTTTCACTTCAAAGACACCGTCACCGATTTCCAGAATAGAGATGTCAAATGTACCACCACCAAGGTCGTAAACAGCGATCTTTTTATCACCTTCATTTTGCAGTCCGTAAGCGAGTGAAGCAGCGGTCGGTTCGTTAATAATCCGTAGCACTTCTAACCCAGCAATTTTACCAGCATCTGCTGTCGCTTGTCGTTGTGAATCGTTGAAGTATGCTGGCACGGTGACGACTGCTTGTGTAACCTCTTCTCCAAGATATGCTTCGGCGGTTTCTTTCATTTTCCGCAAGACCATTGCGGAGATTTCGGGAGGAGAGTATTCTTTGCCTTCAATGTTTACTGCCACATCACCATCTTTATCGCTTTTTAATTCATAAGGAACGCGGGAAGAATCGTCCCCCAGTTCGCTATATTTTCGCCCCATGAACCGTTTAATAGAAAATATTGTGTTTTCAGGGTTCGTGATAGCTTGTCTTTTTGCTACTTGCCCGACCGGACGTTCTCCATCTTTTGTGAAACCTACAACCGAGGGGGTCGTCCGATTCCCCTCAGCATTTTCAATGACTTTTGCATCGCCAGCTTCTAATACAGCGACACATGAATTTGTTGTTCCCAAATCAATTCCAATTACTTTACCCATTTTTATCTCCAGTTACGAAA
>VYFM01000611.1 GCA_009842375.1 Candidatus Poribacteria bacterium
GTCCGGGATCCCCAGGGCTGGGACGTCGGGATCCGCGCCTCGGCGCCGGAGTGGGGAATTCAGACGGCCCTGGAGATCGAGCATCCGGACGCGGCCGCACCCCTGCGGGTGGTCGATGCCACGGAGGACGCGACGATCGAGGGCAACAGGTACATCGCCCTCAGATTCGAGGCCCGCATGGCCCACGACGACGACTCCCGCGCCCCCCAGGCGGAGATCTCCATGGACAACGTCGGCCGGGAGGCCACGCGCTGGATCGAGGCGGCCGGCGGCGGCGCCGGCGCCACGGTCCGGATTATTCAGCTTCCGGACTACCCGAATGCGGGCATCGAGTGGGAGATGACGCTGGACGTCACGAAGCTGAGCATCACCAGCGAGCGGATCACGGCGCGCCTCGGCTTCGACACCGGCCTCGGCCGGCCCGCCGTGGCCATGCGCCACGACCCGCAGACCACGCCGGGGATCTTCTGATGTACGGGGACGCGGCAACCCACTGGAGCCTGAAGTGGCTCGGCAAGCCTTTCGTCGCCGAAGAGTATGATTGCCTCGACTTCGTCCAGGAGGTGCTGCGGGTGGACCGCCAGAAGGAGATCCGGATCCCGCCCCGGCGCCGGGGAACCACGGTGCGCATCATGGCCAGCGGGATCGCGCAGCTCGGGGGCGAGGTGGCGGTGCCCCGGCGCGGGCCGGTGGAGGAGTTCGACGCGGTGCTGATGAAGCCCACGGGCACCCGCATCACCGGCTACCACATCGGCCTGGCCGCCCTGGTGGACGGCGTCTGGCACGTCCTCCACTGCGTCGAAACCCTGGGCGCCGTCCTGTATCCGGCCAGCACCATCCACCACCACGGCTGGGAGATCGAGGGGTATTACCGGTGGGTGTAGACCTGGACAAGCAGCTCGTCCCGGTCGACGTCTGGCCGCATCCCCTGACGGCCGAGGGCAGGCGGGAGGCGCTGGTCCGGGAAGGCCTCACCCTCGCGGACGTGGTTCGTGAGCAGAAGCTGGGGAGCCGCGTGGTGCGGGCGTGGATCGACGGCGTGGAGGTGCCGGCGGAGCTGCTGGAGGCCCGCACCCTGAAGGCCGGGGAGATCATGACGGTCCGGGCCGACGTCGCCGGCGGCCGGGGCGGCGCCGGCAAGATCATCCGGACCCTGCTGCAGATCGCCGTGCTGGCCGCGGCCGCCTTCGTTCCGGCCGCGCTCGGACTGGCCGCGGGTAGCCTCGGCGCATCCCTGGTCTCCGCCGGCGTGCTCTTCGTCGGGAACCTCCTCATCAACGCCCTGGTCCCGCCGGAAGTGCCGCGCCTGGACGATCCGGGCTCCGACCGGGCCACCCCGGTCTATTCCCTCTCCGGAGGCGGCAACCGCGCCCGGCGCTACGCCCCGCTGCTGCTGGTGCTCGGGGAGCACCGGGTCTTTCCGGATCTGGCCGCGGCCGAGTACTCCACCTTCGAGGATGGAGAACAGTACCTGCACCAGATCTTCGATTTCGGGCTCGGGGATATCGAGGTGGACGATCTGCGCTCCGGGCCGCAGCTGCTCTCCGGCTTCGACGGCGTGGAGATCTACATGGCACTCAACGGCGCCGCCATCCCGCAGATCGCCGGCAACGTCGACACGCTCCAGGGCGCGGAGCTGACCGACACCAACTGGGTCCGGCGCACGGCGCCGCGCTGCGGCAAGGTGCAGATCGACGTCGTGGGACGGATCTTCCGGATCAACGACGAGGGCGAGACCATCGAGCACACGGTGTCCATCCAGGTGCGCTACAGCGCCGACGGCAACAACTGGACCACCCGGCCCACGATTGACCTGGTTTCGGAATCCCAGACCCAGCTGCGCAAAACGGTCACGATCGATCTGCCCGGCGTCCGGAACTGGTTCATTGAGGTCCGCCGCACCACGGCGCCGGTGGACAAGGACGCCGAGGACGCCACCAAGGAGGACGAGCGGACCTACGACCAGGTCGCATTCACCGCCGTGCGGGCATTCCAGCCGGACACCGGGGACTACACGGGCCGCAACCGCGTCGGGATCCGGTTCAAGGCGTCAGCGCAGCTCCAGGGCCGCCTGGACCGCATCTCCGGCCGGGTGCGGCAGAAGGTGCCGGTGTGGGACGGGAGCCAATGGACGGCGCCACAGGCGTCCTCGAACCCCGCCTGGATCAGCCGGTGGTTTTCCCGGGGCCATTTCGTCGGCGGCCGCCTCGTGGCCGGCCGGGGCCTGGCGGCCTCCCGCATCGATGACGGGCTGCTCCAGTCCTGGGGCGCCTGGTGCGATGCCAACAGCCTGACCTGCAACTACGTCATCGACCGCGAGCAGGACGTGGACGCCATCCAGCGGATCATCGCCCGCTGCGGCCGCGCCAGTCCCAGCTGGCAGACCGGCAAGCTCGGCGTGGTCTACGACCGGGAAAACCAGACGCCCGTCGCCATGATCAACCCCGGCAACATCATCCAAGGCACCCTGGGCGTGGAATGGGTCGACACCAAGGTGGCCGACGAGGTGGTGGTGCGGTACGTCGAGCCGCGCCAGGACTGGCAGTGGAACTCCATACGGCGCACGGTGCCCGGCACGACCGGCACCCCGGTGCAGAGCGCCACCGTGACCCTGAACGGCGTCACGTCGGCCGCACAGGCCGCCTCCATGGCCGGACTGCTGGCCGCGGCCCACAAGTACCACAAGCGCCGGGTGACGTGGGAGATGGCGGCCGAGGGCCTTTCCATACGCCGCGGCAACGTGGTCTGGATCCACCACGGCCTCCTGGACGGGGGCGAAACCGGACACCTGGCCGGCGGCACGGCGGCCGAGGTCCAGCTGGACCGGGAGGTTACCCTGCCGGCAGGCCAGAACTGGCTGCAGGTGCGACTGGCCGACGGCACGATCCACACCAGCGCCGTAACCGCCGGCAGCGCCGCTGACAGGCTCAGGCTGACGACTGCGCTGCCCGGGGCGCCCGACAGTGACGGTCCCGCCTTCGACGTGCTGTGGCGGCTTTATGACGCCTCCAGCCCGCCCCTGAAATTCAAGGTCACGGCCGCGGAACCCCTGTCGGACCGCGAGGTGCGCCTGGTGGCCATCGACGAGCGACCCGAATACTACGCCGCCGCCACCCAGGGAGAGGTCGTGACGGACACCACACACGCCCTGCCGACGGTCCTGTGGATCTCCGCGGCGAAGCGGTGGGTGAAGGCCGGGAATGTCCAGGTCCTGGAGGTAGAGGTGGTGCTGACCGTGGCCGGCCCTTGGGAGGGCGGACAGATCCGCGTGGGCCGAGGCACGGCCGAGTCGGTGCGGGTGGTCAAGGAGCTGCGGGGGGACGACCTGAAGGCGAGCTGGATCGAGGAGCCCAGGGGAGAGATCACGATCACGGCCATCCCCTACCATAACGGCGGGCTGCACCTGTCCGGCGCCCTGTCCATCGACGAGTTCGACCTGGTGGACGGGCTGTACGATATCGATGCGCCCACGGACTTCGCCGTGTCCCAGCTTCCGGACGGCACCCGGAAATTCAGCTGGACGCCGCCGATGGACGGCGACCTCGCGGGCATCGTGATCCGGTATGCCGCGGTGCCGGGCGACAACTCGGATCCCGCTTGGGGCGTCATGACGCCCGCCCACAAGGGCGTGTTGACCTCGTCGCCCTGGGAGACGGAGGAAATCGACGCCGGCGACTGGGTCTTCGCGGCCCGGGCGCTGTCCACGGCCGGGGACCTTTCCGCCGTGGTGCGAGCCAGCTTGGAACTGACCGGGATCGTGGCCATTCCCAACCGCGAGTACATCTACGCGGTCAGTCCGACGCCGGACCTGCCGGCCAATCAGCTGCCGGACAACGACTGGCCCTTCGACCAACCGGGCACGGCCGGGGGACTGCAGTGGACCGACGCAGCACAGAGCGTGACGGCCGAAAACAAGTA
>VYFM01000377.1 GCA_009842375.1 Candidatus Poribacteria bacterium
AGACACGTAAGTTGGTTTGTCTAATTTTATGAGTGTTTCTGTTTTTAGGGTGCCGCTATGGGTTGTCACAGTATCCCCAGGTTTAGTGAGAGCACCAGGCTTCCCTTCAATATGATACATTTGTCGAATCGAACCTTTTGCCCAAAATTCCCCTACTGTTTGCAAATCTCCATCTACAAACTCTGGATTTGTCTGACATGTGAGGCGTGCAGGTGCCAATTCTACAGCAGGGGTATTTTGAAATATAGCGCATCCCTGAACAGTAAACGTTAGTATTAATAATCCGATAATGATTGTATCATTCTTTCTACCTTGCATAAAATTTTACCTCCCGAATTGAAGCACCTTTTAACGGAATTTGAATACGTGTGTCTTTATTTTCATCATGTTCTTTGCCTTTGCCACGGAAAGGGTTTTGTTCATCTTTAATCCGCGCAGAATGTTGTTTGTCCTGAATTCCGTCAGCAGTCAACCGTAAATATAAGATCTTACGATTGATCTGGATACGGACAGGTTGTTTAGTTTCAATATTAATATGTTGTTTATCAAGCACCACATCAAAGGTTGATTCAAACTGTGGTGGATCTTCCAAAGTAGTTGTTAAGGCTAACCTTGGAATGCGTGAATTGGGATATATCTCAACATAGGATATAAAAGTCGGTTTATCTAATTTTATCACCGCTTCTGATCGAGGATTGCCTTCAACCTGAGTTAAATACCTGAGTTCAGCGGTATCGATTCTGCGATTCCTTTTTTCAAAAACCTGATAGCCTTTCTCAACATGACCTTTTACGACGAATGTGCTTGCCGTTTCCAAATTTCCATCTACCAGTTCAGGATAGGTCTGGCTTGAAAGTCGTAACGGATCAACTTCAATAGTCGGTTGGTTCAGAATGGCACACCCTATAATACTAATCAGCATGATGGACAAAAAGCTTAGGTTTTTCATTTGTTTCTCCTATTGAAATGCAAGTATACAGATATTGATGATCAGAATCCAGTGAATTGTGCAATTACTTTAAGGGAAAAGCGTGATTGGTACAGGAACATCATAACGTTCGGCTGCTTCTACAAGCCGATTCCATGTTGGGTCTTCTATTGGTATTCCTTCCTTAATCCGTTTTTCACGACTACGTTGTTCAAAGTCGCCTGGGACATAGATTTCATCAATACCGGGCATCTTTGCGGATGATTTAATCCACTCCACAAGATATTCTATCTCTTGCTCATAATCTACTAAGTCAATGAAATCGTCTATTTTTATTGCAAACATCACGATACCGCTTGCACCTCGTGTTGGTTGTTCACGGCTACATCCTGCCCAAGAAAGTCCACCTGCAATGGCATCAATCATCACGCCAAGTCCAAACCCTTTGTGTCCGAACTGAAACCCACCGAGTGGCATTACTGCGGTATCACTTCCTCGTTCACGAAATGCATCTGGGTCAGTAAGAGGGTTGCCTTCAGAGTCTATCATCCATCCCTCTGGTATCGGTTCACCGCGTGCCGATTGTACGAGAAACTTTCCACCAGCGACTACGCTGAGTGTCATATCAAGCAGGAGTGGATCACCGTTTACGCGAGGAACAGAAATCGCAATTGGATTTGGTGGAAGTCTACGGGAAGTTCCACCGTGTGGGTGCATAAACCTACCGCCACCATTTAATAAAACGATCCCTATCATCCCAGCACGTGCTGCGATTGGCGGATATTCGCCCATACGTCCAGCATGTCCACACCGATGTAGACCGACTGCCCCGATGGTACACGTTTTCGCCTTTTCAACAGCCATCTCCATTGCTTTGCGTGCTGCAACCATTCCGAGTGCCCCGTTTACGTTTATAACTGTCGCAGCCCCATTCTCTCTGACAATCTCCAACTTGTCTGCTGCCGGACCACCTGACATTCCACCGATATAGTTCGGTGCATTGATAACACCGTGCGAATCGTGTCCTGCCAAATTTGAATCAACGACGTGATCGCTAACGATGCGTGCATCTTCTTCGGTGCCACCTGCACCGCTATAAATTTCGTATACAAACTCTCTCAAAACAACATGTGATACAATCGGCATTAACGCCTCCTCAAACAATGACTATTTCAGATTTCAAGATAGAGTCGATCTCCTATACCCGACTTATGATATAAACTATAATCTTCATATAGTGTTGTGCTACAGCAGCACGTGAGTAATTATAGTCTTAGCAAACTTATTTTTCAAGGGTAAAATGAAGCAAACCGTTGTTTGCTGTTCCAACGTACAGGGTGTTACCATCAACAGTAAGTGAGGTGATATGATCAGGTATCTCTGAAACAATTAGTTTCCACCGGCCACTTTCCAAGCGATAGAGACCTGTCTTTTTGTTCACCCCGTAGAGTGTTGTTCCATCAACAGCTAAGTGTTCCATAATTAGATTTGTTCCATCTGCGTCGGTGACTGCTCCCCAATTATTTCCTTGTTTTGACGCAGCAACACCTGCATCCGTTACTACATACACTGTGTCACCTACAAACACGATGTCCTTGAAAATCTTGACTGGAAAAGGTAGAACTGGGGTAAGATTTATCCAATTATTTCCCTTATCAAGCGAAACGACAAAACGTCCATCCCGTTTTCCGACGTAGACAGTGTCACCTGATGCAGCAAGTCTGAGACTTTGTTTTGCTATTTCCATAGACAACACAGTTTCTTCCTGTTTAATGTCGTGCCATTCTTTATCTCCTCGCTCCCATCGAAAGAGTTTAAAGTTGAATTCCATATAGAACGTATCACCACTGATAGCAAACGCACCAAGCAAACCTAACGACATAAGCCTTTTTTGTATCGGAAAATCCTCTTTAACCAACTGACTGAAGAACTCGGATGCACCAGTAAAATTAGCCTGTAAATGTTCAACAGAGGGATTCCTTGACAATGCAATTTCCAACGGTTCAAAATAGTCAGAGTCAAAATTTGGCATATCTTGAATCCGTAAAAATGTACTGTTATCTGTAGACAGACGATATAGACGCACTTTTCTTCCGTTTTCGCTATATTGGACGCTTGCATAGATAACACCATCAGATCTGATCATCTGATTTATGTAGGGATTTTGTTCTCTATGGGGTTTCACCATAGGTATTTCAACAGGAACATTCATCCAAGACTTACCCTTATCGGCAGTTTTTACTGCATCAATTCTAAATGTCCCATAGAGAGTGGATAGTCCATTTTGTCCTTTTTCATTTCCCTTATCCACAATAAGGTCATACATACTAACCTTATCCTTGTTCGGAGTGATATTCACCATTTTCCACGATTTGCCACTATCAGTGGAACGATAGAGTCCGTCGTTACTGCCGACATAGATAGTATCCGATTTCACTGCAACAGCAGAATTTATACTATCCATAGATGGTGTGGTGGCAGCCGATTGTGGAGACAACCACGTGATGCCACCATCGTTAGAGCGAACCATACCTCTCTCTATTAATATAAGGGTTTCACCAGCAGCAATGAGTTTAGCTTCGGGGATAAAACCATTTACTGCCCAAGCGTTGATTGGAGTTATATCAAGCCACCTGTCTCCCAGATTACTTGTGCCAAACACACCCCAACCGCGTTCATGTCCTCGTGACACTTTATCAGGATTAAGATTGGCACGACTGAGTTCTGCCAATACATAGACACGCTCTTGATTCGTGGCTATTGAATACACATCTTTAATTAACTCAGGCAATTCCATGCGTTTCCAACCGTCCTCGTACAAGCGATAGAGTCCATCGTCTGTTCCAGCAAAGAGTGTGTTTCGGACCTCTACTAATGATTTTATCTTCTCCGGTAACTTACCACTAATCTCTTTCCAAGTTTTTCCATGATCCTCAGAGTGAAATATACCATTTTCAAATGCTATATAAAACGCTTGTTCTGTTAAGATC
>VYFM01000549.1 GCA_009842375.1 Candidatus Poribacteria bacterium
GTGTAGATACGTAGTATGTATTCTAATGTAAAAACCGTCAAAAATGACCAATCAATATAAATAAAATGAATTTCATATTTATCAAAGGCTGATTCAGTCTCAAGAACAAAGGCTACGGCAGAAGCAAGAATCAGAAATTGGATGATACTGCTTATAACAGGACCTTCAATTATTTCGTATAACTTTCCCCGTAATCCAGTGTATTCATCGTTAACATCATTCAACATGGGTAACATCCTAAAAAACGCCTTTTGGCGAGATAGCATTCCCCTCGGTGATAAAATCGAGGATACCAGCAAGTAGCATCCATATTTCCACTACCGATGGACTACCACTTTTTACGGGTTCTAAGATATACCCGCAGTATTATTGAAGCGGCATTCACAAGCAGGACACTACCAACAAGTACAATTGCAGTACCATAAGGAATACCTTCTGTAACATCCGGTACCTGTGTAGAAATCGTATAGAGGTGTAATGAAAGTGCCATACACTGGTCAAATATATTATATGCAAAAAAGTCACCTTCTGCAATAGGTTTAAAGAATACTGCCCCTGTGAACATAATGGGTGCTGTTTCGCCAGCTGCACGAGACACCTGTAAAATTACACCTGTTAGAATACCACTTATTGAGTTTGGTAGTACAATCCTACGAATCGTTTGCCAACGCGTCGCACCCAGATTCCAGCATGCTTCACGGAAAGACATCGGTACGGCTTTCAGTGCTTCTGTTGTGCTTGCGATGATAACAGGTAACGTCATAATCGCTAATGTCAGCGACGCTGCTATAATTGACTCCCCTAAACCTGCAAACAATACAAATGCCCCAACACCGAACAACGCATGCACAATACTTGGTACTCCTGCAAGGTTCACTACTGCCAAGTTGACAATACGCGTAAACCAATTATCACTTGCATACTCGTTTAAATAAACAGAAGCAAACACACCAATCGGTGCTGTTACTAATAGGGAAACTACAACCAGATAGATTGTTCCCAGGAATGGTGCCCAGATACCACCAGCACGCATGTTATCTTTCGGATTCGTAAACAGAAAATCAAATGACAGGACAGGAAGTGCTTTATACAGCAAATATCCAATAATGAGAAGCAGCGGTAGAATCATCAGACAGGTCATGATCAAGAAGAATATCTTGACAATATTCTCTATATGTCTGTTCTGTTTTCCAATGGCAGTTTCAGTGAACATTGTCTGTGCAGATATATCAGTTTCGCTATTCATAAATTCCTTGATAGTTACCTATGTTAACTTTGACGAATTCCTTTAATCACTAAATCAGCAATAAGGTTTACAACAAATGTAATTGAAAAAAGCAGGATTCCGATGATGAATAAAACTTGATAATGTTCATCTCCTCTCGCGACTTCACCTAATTCCGCAGCGATAGTGGCAGTGAGTGTGCGTATCCAAGAAAGCGGTCCAGACGGGATGTTGACTGAATGTCCAGTTGCCATCAATACTGCCATCGTTTCACCAATAGAACGCGCCGCACCGAGTAATACTGCTGCCAACAAACCATTCTTCGCTGCGGGTAATAACACCCTATATATAACCTGCCAACGAGTTGCACCAAGTGCTTCTGCAGCTTCACGGTAGGAATCTGGGACAGCCTTCAAGGCATCCTCTGCAATGGATACTATGATGGGAACACTCATCAAGGCAAGCATAATACCGCCATTAAGCATTGTCAAACCGATAGGCGCATTGAATACTTGGATGATTAGTTGGTTCATCAATGTCAATCCAATGAATCCCCATACAACTGAGGGAATCGCAGCAAGAAATTCAATGACAATCTTGAAGGTTTCTCTTAACTTTGGACTGCAAAACTCAGATACATAGATTGCGGCACCAAGTCCAAAGGGAACAGCAAGCAACATTGCCAGTGCAGTCACACTGAATGTGCCGAGTACTAATGCGAATGTACCGTATCTTTTGTTTTCAAGTGATGTTGGATACCACTCTTCACTTGTCAAGAACTGCCATATATCTAAACCACCAAATAGAAAACCTGCCCCTTCCTTAAAAACAAAGAAAAAGATACCAAAAACAAAAATGATTGAACTTATTCCGCAAATGCTAATGTAAACATCAATTACAGTCTCTGATGAGGTTTCAGAATCAGGTCCGTACTGATTACTACCTTCAGTGCCTTTAATGAAGCCTAATTCAATACATATCCAAAGACCGTTAATAACTGTGATAAGATGGAACAGTTCCCACCATTCTGAAGTTAGTTTGATGGCGAGTATACTGACAGAACAGATAAGTGGAACAATATGAAATAATAACCATAACGCAGACTTGTTCTTATCTTGCCAGCGTTTTGCGGATATGGTTATGTGTACCAGAGCAAGTATTAAAAGAATAATCACTTGAATATGTTCAAGTGATTTGTTTATTGGAAAATCAAATGTTACTGCGGATACAGCAAATATGACGAATATTGGTAAATTCAGCAGCCACCAACCCGATCTGTTGATCCGTCCATCAAATGAAAATAAGATTTGAATAAATTTCATCACTCTTCGGGCAGGAGACCCCGCTGCTTTAGCACGGGGAGGCATGCCTGTTCTTTTTTTTGCTTGACAATATACGTCAAGTTTGATAATATCTTCGTAGCAGTCGGCATTGGTTCTGATTGATGTTGCGTTAGACAACTTAGCAGTGAAACAATCAGGTAAAAGCCTTGCAATTCAATACTGCTTAAGCCTTCTCAGCAATCTAACACGAGTGATAGGGATGTAGCAAGTAAAAACGCTAATCCGACAAACGCACTCTCTATAAAAATAGTTGCCTTCGGGCAAGTGGGTTGCTTAGCCCCCACTGTGGAGCAGACGTAAGACCTTAGCAATAAGGCGAACTGCTACGAAGCACAAGCCCCAACCTCTACGGTTGTGGGTGCTATGACTAAAACAAGAAACCTTCAGTTTTTAGTTAAAGGAACAAATCCAAGTTCCTCTACGATCTTTTGTCCTTCATCAGATAAAATCCAATCCAGATATGCTTTTGCTTCCCCTGTTGGTTCACCAAGGGAATACATGTAAAGCGGACGTGCAATCGGATATGTTTTTGCTATTACGTTCTCAAGGTTTGGTGCATAGTATGGTTGATCAGCTGTGGTTGCAACCTCTAACATCTTCACATGGTTTGTTGCATATCCCATACCACTATAGCCGATAGCACAATGTGTTCGTCCAATAACTTCCACTACATCTTTTGAACCGTGTAAATCTAACGAACCCGATTCAAAATCGCGCTCTTTACCAAGAAGTGCTTCTCTGAAGTAAAAATATGTGCCTGAGTTTGACTGTCTGCTGATACGTATAATTTTATCACTTCTGCATCCAGAATTAGCAATCCCAAGGTGATCCCATCTGTTTATCGTTCCTTTTTCTCCATATATTTCTGCAAGTTCTGGGATAGTAATTTTGTTTAAGGGATTTTCTTTGTGAACATAGACAGCGAGTGCATCATATCCAACAATGAATTCAATAGGTTCTTTACCAGTGTTTTTTGTTGCTTCTTCCTTCTCCTTAGGTTTTATCTGTCGGCTACAGTTAGCAATATCTACAGTACCGTTGATCAATGCAGCAACTCCTGTTCCTGACCCTCCACCTGATACTTCAACTGATACAGTGTCAGAAATACCGGAATACACTTCTGCCCATGCTTGTGCTAAATTGACTATAGTATCCGATCCTTTATTCTTGATGATGGATTGTCCTGAGGCTTCTCCTATCTGTTGACCTAATGTGCCATCTCTTATGACAAAACCGTATATGGAAAAGACAAGTATGGTCAAGACAACATAAATGATTAATCCTCTATATTTCATGTAAACATTCCTATTGTGCAAAAGTATATCTTGTATTATAACAATGAATTG
>VYFM01000452.1:0-283 GCA_009842375.1 Candidatus Poribacteria bacterium
AAAATATATTTCTTTTCTTCTTTCATATTAATATATCCCTAATTTGTTGATGTTATGTATAGATTGTAGCAGGATTCTATTTTAATTGAAATGGAAAACAGATGGTAGGGGTGTGTAAAGTTTTTGACATCGGCACATAGATGTGCTATACTTTCAAACAGTTTTGTAGGAATAACTTACAATTCAAACATTGTGAGTTGACAAGTAACCTAAACACAAATAAGAAATGGAGTCCAATAGATATGAATATCAAACAGGCATTAGATAGTAAAATTTCAAATTA
>VYFM01000452.1:293-3914 GCA_009842375.1 Candidatus Poribacteria bacterium
TTGAAGCATTAAAGAATTATGCACGGGAATATGGTGCTTTTATCTCAACACTTCCAAAGGGATGGGAAACACTAAACGATGCCGAGACAGCAGAAGAGGAAACAGAACACATTGAAATGTGGGAAGATTTTGCCGATGGTCTTAACACAGAGATTTCTGATGCACAGATACCACAAGTGAAAACACTTGTAGATACCGCAGACAAACTCTTTTCTAACAACGAAACAGCATTAGGGGCACTCTATGCTTTTGAGGCACAACAACCCGAAACTGCAAAGTCAAAATTAGCAGGTTTGAAGGCATTCTATCAACTTCCAGATAAAGTGGAACCCTATTTTGTAACACACTCTCACAACGAACACGAGGCTGAAAAACTTCTTGACCTTATCGGGACTTTGTCATCAGATTCTCAAAAAACTGTTGTGCAGGCATGTGAACAGATGAGCAGTGCATTATGGGACGCACTCACCGGAATCCACGATGCCAAATGCGAATGATACCGTGAAAGCATATTTTGACGCACTTGTTGCCAAAGATGCTGAAACCCTTATTGCCATGATGCTCCCTGCCGCACACTATGTAAAAATCGGCACAGATGCAAACGAAGTCATTGAAGGTAGCAACCAAATTGCAGCTTATTATAGAAATCATGTCACAAGTACTGAGGATTTCAGCATCACCTACATTACCCTTGATGTACAAGAACGCTTAGATGTCGCATGGTTCTACACACGTCAGGTCTGGAAACTCAAGTGGCAAGGCACCCCAGAAGAATTTGTTATGCGAATGACAGGTGTATTGGAAATGGTTAATGGTTCGTGGAAGTTTGCACAGATACACGCATCAATCGGTGTGCTTATATCTTAGTTTTTCGGGAGGAATTCTTGAATATATCTACCATTTCTTTTGATGGTGACATGACCCTGTGGGATTTTCTAAAGGTTATGCGTCACTCACTCAAGCAGACATTGTTGGAGATGCAAAAACGGGTACCAACACAACGCGTTACAGAACTCACAATTGACGAGATGATTTGGATCCGAAATCAATATGCTGATGAGGTAAAAGGTAAAATCTGGAACCTTGAAGAAATCAGACTGGGCGCGTTTGAACAAACACTTGAATATGTAGGTTTCCCAGACAAAGACCTTGCTGCACACCTGAATACGATATACCGTAAACACCGTTTTGAAGATATAGAATTATATCCTGATGTGATACCTACCTTTAATGTTTTGGCACAACATTTCAAGTTAGGGTTACTTTCAAATGGAAATACATATCCGGAACGCTGCGGACTTGAAAATCGTTTTGACTTTGTTGTTTTCTCCCAAGATGTCCAGGTTGAAAAACCTGCCCCAAAAATCTTTGAAGTCGCCACTCAGCAAGCAGGTTGTGAATCCTCACAGTTACTGCATGTAGGTGATTCGCTTGAGAACGATGTCGCAGGTGCAAAGAATGTTGGAGCACCATCTGTTTGGCTTAACCGCGAAGGAATAAGCAACAACACAGATATTCAACCCGATCACGAAATAACAACATTGGCTGAAATTCCCGCCATTTTGGGTATAGAAGGATGAAATTGTAATTGCTTTTAAAAAATCAATACGGTATACCCAATGCAAAAACGCAATTATTACACCATTTTGAATGTATCCACCGATGCATCTACGAATGAAATAAAGAAGGCATACCGGAAACTTGCACTAAAATATCATCCTGATAAAAGTTCTGAAAATAAAACGGCTGCAGCCAAATTTCAAGAAATAACAGAGGCTTACGAGGTGTTGTCTGATGTCGTGAAACGTGAACTATACGACCAAAATCAACCATCTAATTTGATCCAAACTGTAAATTACGATGTCGTTTATGATGAAAATGGTGACGAGATGGTGCTCATCCCCGCTGGTGAATTTATCATGGGAAGTAACGTCGGAGATGCAGACGAAATACCCACACATGCTGTCTACATTGACGATTTTTTGATGGATAGACACCCCGTCACAAATAACCAATACAAAGCATTCATTGATGATAATCCAAAGTGGCGAAAGGATAGAATTCCCAAAAAATACCATGATGGAAACTACTTAAAACTCTGGGATGACGATAGCTGTTTTCCGTTATCAAAAAGCAACCATCCGGTTGTTGCAGTAAGTTGGTATGCTGCAATGGCGTATGCACAATGGGCAGAGAAACGACTACCGACTGAAGCAGAATGGGAGAAAGCAGCACGCGGTGGGTTAATAAGTAAAACATATCCGTGGGGTAATTCAATCAATAAAAACAAGGCAAACTTCGGAAATAGTTGGGATGGAAGAATCGCTACAATTCGCACAACACCCGTTGGAAGTTATGCTCCGAATAGATACGGTCTGTGGGATATGGTAGGCAATGTGCGGGAATGGTGCCTTGATGCATACCAATCGGACTTTTATGAAAATTCACAACCTCACAATCCAATTGCAGGTGGTAGTATAGAAGGTATTCTCTCAAAATATAAATCAATCACAAACTCACGTGTCTTTCGTGGAGGAACATGGTATTACCCATCAGATTATTTACGGGTTTCCCATCGGTCAAGAGACGTTCCCATCTTTGCTGTTACAAGCATAGGATTTCGATGTACAAAAAAGGACTAAAGTTATAATGACACCTGAACAACGGTATTTCTTTGATGTCACTGGATATTTACACCTAAAGAATGTAATTACTGGTGAAAAATTAAAAGCAGCTCAGGATGCAGCAAACAGTTACATCAACGCTTCTCCTGAAGAACTTCCATCCGGTTTTGATTCCAGCGGTAAACATCTGCCAAACGGTTTCGTATTCTCAAGAGCTTTGGAAGCACTCGCCTTACATCCAGCAACCTGGTCCATCATTAAGGAACTGACTGATAACAAACCACAGCTTTTTCGTGGAACAATGATTGCAGACCGTGCTGGGTTGTCGGAGTCTGAGGAAGCACTACGCCTACATTGTGCAAGAGAAGATTATGGACGGGACAGAAACTGCTTTGAAAACAGAAACGGTAAAATCTATTGTGATGATTTCGTCGTTTTTCCTTACCTGACAGATGTATATCCTGGTGATGGTGGATTGTTGGTTGTTCCCGGTTCACACAAAGCAGAATATGATCGACCCGAGCACATATTCAATAACGGCATAATTGATGATGTTAACCAAATCCCACAAGGTGTCGTAAACATTACACCAAAAGCAGGTGATGTCGTGATTATTTCTGAACTGTTGACACACGGGGCACTGCCTTGGAAACCGAAAGACCGGAACCGTTGTTTTCTTGTTTTAAGGTATAGACCACAAGATAGAGGTGAAAGCCGTGTACCAGCGGAACTTAGAGAAAGGTTAACACCAGAAACGCAGGAATTAATCGCACAAGCAAACTCCAATCACACCAAAGAAATTGTTAAGAAAGATGTTCAAACAATTCCATTCAATTGTCATGAAGACTCATATCACACGGACGCATAAATACTTGCTGTGTATCTATCCATCTATAGAAATACGAAAATTGATTAGTTCCAGTAACGTGAGTTTGATAATAAAATGTGAGTTTGCTCTAAACACTTTTCAAGCCTAAAAAAAGCAGTATTTTTGTAG
>VYFM01000320.1 GCA_009842375.1 Candidatus Poribacteria bacterium
TCTCCTTTGGTCAATTCCATCATTGAAGGAACAAAAACTCGGTCGCCTTCCTTAAGTCCGCTAACAATTTCAAAATGGGTGTTGTTACGTCTACCAACTTTTATAAGCGTTTTAATACCCTTTTCGCCGTTCTTTTTCGGTGGTTCCCCAGTGTCCAATTTGACAAAATGTTGACGTTCACTCCGAATTTCTGCCTCAATACCTGTCAATCGATTGTTTTCTGAAATCACAAGCGCAATTTCTGTTGGACCTGGACGCATACCTTTTGGTGTTTCGTCAAACAAAATCTCAAGGTTACTACGGGTTTCCGTAGGGGATACTTTAGATACCTGACCATCAAACTGTTTACCTATAAGATTCTGCACTTTTAGTTTCTGCCCTTCCTGGAACTGACCAAGGACATCCGGATTTAGTGTGGCTCTGACAGTAAATACCTCCGGACTTAACACAGCTGCTATCGGAATCTGAAGAATATCTGGTTTTTCAAAGACAATAATATCTACATCTGCGGACATTCCGGGTAACAGTTGAAATTCATCGTCCGGTATATCAACCTCTATTTCAACCTCAAAGGTTATTACAGAACCACCACCTTGACCTCTGGGTGTAGAACTTGGAGAAATTTTACTTACTCTACCATTAAACACTTTTTGACGGTAACTATCAACACGGATTTCTACACGTTGTCCTTCATCTATTCTACCGATTTCAACTTGATTAATTTGCGTTCTGACAATCATTTGCGATAGGTCTGCTATACGCATTATTGCCTCACCACGGGAGAATGCGGAACGTCCAGAGGTGATAATCTCACCCTCTTCCACAGAGATACGAGTAATGGTACCCGACATTGGTGCAGTCACCGTTGTCCATTCAAACCTTTCCTGTTGCGATTTTAAACGACTGTCAGCTTGATATAGGTTCGCTTGAGCACTTACTTTCGCATGCTTTGTCAGAGCCTTCTCTTCTTCGGTTGTTTCTTCAGTTTGTTGTAATCGGGCACGCGCATTTTCCAAATCCGCTAACTGCTGCTTTTCTTGTGCATTTTGTGATTCTATTACTGTCTGAACGTTCTTTTTATTTAAAGCAAGTGTCGATTGCCTGCTTTGTATCGCTTCCTTCATCGCATTAATCGTCTCTTCTTGTGATTTAATCGTTTCTTGTTGAGATTCAACCTGCTTTTGTGCCGTCTCGTATTGCGACCTGTTTAAGACAAGCTGCTTTTGGGATTCCTCTAATGCCTGTTGTGAAATTAATTCCTGTTTAAATAGTTCTTTGTTCCGTTCATGCTCGGATTCAGTTGTCTCAAGTGTGATTTTAGCTGACTGTACGTTTACCTTGTTTCGGTCAAGTGTTAGTTTAGCCTGTGTTAGAGCGATTTCTGCTTGTTTAAGTGAAATATTATCGCGGTTTAACAAATTTTGTGTTGTTGCCACCAGTGTTTCAGCCTCAGTAATACGTTGTTGTCTATTTGCAGCAAATGAGGTAAGATACGCTTCAGATTTAGCAACTGAATTTTTCGCCTGAAGTAGATCACTTGTTTCACGTTTTTCAGCAATTTGAATACGCAGCTCTGCTTGTTTTAATTCAGCTTGTCGTGCGTCACGATTAGCCTCTGCCTGCTTCATATCTTCAATAATCTGTTCATCGTCAATTTTGAGAAGCTTTTCACCTTCTTGAACAGGATCTGCTTCCTGAACGAATATGTCTACTATTTCACCTTCAACATTTGACCTTACGTCTACTTCAATCAGTGAACGGAGTGTACCCGATTCTCGAACTTTTACGAGAAATTGTCCACGACGAACGACTTCTCGCTTATCCTCTTCATCATTCTTCTTCGCCCCAAAGTTGATTTGTGTCGCACCTATCAACCCTACAACGGCAACAACAATAACGATAGAACTTATAATAAACCACTTTTTACCTATCTTCATGGTTTTTTTACCTATTTTCATGGTTACTGTAGAACTCCCATAGCATCCAATAACCGCGCGCGCGCGATTTTGTAATCATAAAAAGCATTGACTTGATTTGTCAAGGCTTGGGCATAACTTGTTTGTGCATCAAGGACTTCAAGCAGAATCGCTTTACCTACTTTATAGCGACCTTGAATGACATCTAAACTCAGTTGTGCGTTCACTACTTGTGTATTAGAGATTTCGACTGCTGTTTCACTACGTTTCAAATTTAGATAACTTTGACGGACTCCAAGAGCGACATTTCTCTCCAAATCGCTGGCATTCTCACGCGCCTGTTCTAACTGCATATTACGTTCCTTGATGCGATTACCCAAAACACCCCCATCAAATAAGGTAAAATTAAGTGATGCCCCTACGCTCCAACTACGATAATCAGAGAAATTTTGACGGTCGCGCAGGTAATCATCAAGGAATACATTATAGTTCGCATTTGCACTCAAGCGAGGCCAACGTTGCAATTTTGAAAGCGTTAAACTCCATTCCTGTTGTTTTACTTGTGCTTCAGTTTCCTTAAATTCTGGTCGGTTATCAAAAGCTGTCTGGATCGCTTCCTCAACAGTAATTTCTATTTTTTCAATTGTACCACGCTCCAAATACTGTTGGAAGGATTCGTCTACAGCAACGGTTATTAATAACCCCGGATCTAATCCCATAAAACGTGGCAAAGTAGCCTGTGAAATTTGTAGTGCGTTTCGGTTATTAAGCAATGATAATTCATTATTCGCCTGACGAACTCTTGCAGTTGCTACATCTGCAGGAATAAGCACACCTGCTTCTTTCAAAGCAATGGTCTGATTAGTGTCATCTATTGAACGATCCAACACATCTGCACTAACCTTGACAAGTTCAGTATCTTGAAGAACATCATAATAGGCTTGTGTTATCTGTAGTATTAAATTTTGTTTTATGCCTTCATTTCTGTTAGTTGTTGCTATTAATCCTTCTTTTGCTTGCGCAAAACTAACCTCACGTTGTCCATTATCCCAAACAGTATATTGTCCTGTCAATCCTAAATCGTAATTCTGTTGTTCAAAACCAAAATCAAGTTGGTCATTAAAACGGTATTGTCCAGATGAGGAAATACTCGGAAAATAACCTGCACGCGCATTTTTGACACGAAGTTCCTGTATAGCAAGACTCAACCGGGCATTTCGCATAGATGTTGCATTTTCCAAACCCAATTGAATACACTGTTCAAGTGTCAGTGGTTGAGATAAATCAATTTCCTCTGATTCTTGTGCACAGACACTTAAGATTGTCAATGTTTGAATTGTGACCAGAATTAACGTTAACCCTATTTTCCATCGAAGCATTAGCATCTCCTTAAACAAAACAACTTAAAACTATTACTGCGGAAGACTGTATTTGTAGGTGATATATCTTTTCAGTAAGACAAAAATTTAAGTTCAAAAGTTCAGAACATATATTGATAAAGTGTATTATAATTTGACGCATAATAAGTAGTAAAGTTTAGTTATTATACCCATAAGGTATGTAGCACAAACTTTTATAGTTAATTTCAGAAATCGTTCACTTAGTCTCTTGCAGAGAATCATATTTTCATCGTAGGGACGGGTTACCTCACCTTCATAAGCATGAATTTAAGGAGGAGATACGTTAATCCCTTTCTTATGTCAATATTGTAACCCCGCAATACGGACTCCAATACCTAAAACTCAATAATCTGCGATACAAACAATCCCGAGTTCTCTACACCTCAGACACACCAATCCCTTGAAAAGATCCTTGAATCACCAAAACTCCTTCCGTGTCTCCCAGTGTATTCCGCGCATTCAGTGATTCAGACAATACCGCACCTTCCGAGTTTCAAAATCCAGAGAATTGAAAGAAAAAACGAGGTACATACCAATATCTTACAGTGACAATTGAATGCCTCTGAAAGACCACAGGGTTATTC
>VYFM01000584.1 GCA_009842375.1 Candidatus Poribacteria bacterium
TGCTGAGATTTGGCAAGAAGATTTTGATGCTGAAAATCCAGATGCATGGAAAATCGTCGGAAATGATGAAGTTTGGAAAGTCGCAGATGGATTCTTACGAATTGATGTTAACAGGGATTGGGCAGTTCAATTTGATCTCTATCAATTGATCGCATTTCCTTCACCTTATCGAGACTTTAGCATCAGGATTAAGGATATAGGTGGTGATAAGATACGGCTCGGTTTCTGCGTAGGTCGTCGTTTTCCAGATACACAAGCAGAAGATCCGTTCTTTTATGTGTTCTTTACAGATGAAATTACTCCCCGCCGTTTTGACGGTAAGGGAAGTAGCCATCCCTTTCATAGTAGATTGTCACGTGAACCTCGTACCCGCTGGGATACAGACGAATTGTCAGAGATGGAAATACACTTTAACTCAGGACTCTTCCTTCTGTTTGCGGATGGAGAATTTCGCGCAAAATTCCATGACCGAAACTTCAATAAAGTTGACATCCTTGGATTTGTAGTAGAAGGCATTAATATAGCAAACCAATGGATTGGTAAAGGTTGGGTTGACTCATTCACTATTTCTGGGTTAAATGTAACACCTAAGGTAAAAGTAACATCGTCTTGGGCACAGCTAAAAAGAAACTAATGCGTAACAATTCAAAACAATCTAAAGTCAAAGTACAAAACTGTCCTGACCACAATGTTTTGCGACACATATCAAAAGAATTATTGATAGTCTTTATCTGGATTGGGTTTGGGGCATTGACCCTTTGGGGGATTGATGGATTTGGACTACTATCATCAACAACCAAGTCCTTAGGGAATCCAACGCTTCAAGTTGAATTCCCTGAAGTATATGAAATATGGAAACGTCAAGAGGCAATTTTTGTTGATGCACGTTCTGCGATGAACTATAGACAGGGACACATTCCAAGGGCAGTAAATGTGCCTATTAACCGTATTATACCTTATTTAAAAATGCTGCCTACCGACAAAGAGACACCTTTAATAGCATATTGCGGAAGTATATATTGTCCTAATGCCCATCAGTTGATGGAAGTGTTGTTGGCACGAGGTTACCAAAACGTCCGATTTTTCCCGCGTGGAATCAAAGGGTGGCAGGCATTTGGATATCCGTTGGAAACCGAATGACTATACAAAGTCTATTGATAACGGTTCTCAGAATATTCCTTGGTGCAATACTGCTTTTTGCTGGAATTGCTAAACTGACGAGTTTCAGTGTATTCATTGCTGATGTAGCTGCATACCAAATTCTACCTTTAGGGCTTGTTAAACCGTCGAGTTATCTAATAGTTTCATCAGAAATAACGTTGGGTATGGCGTTATTTATTGGATATTTCTCACGCGGGGCAGGTGTTCTGTCAGCGTTAGTTTTTCTGATATTTTCGGTAGCATTGGTAATTGTGTTGTTGCGAGAACAACCAATTGTAGATTGTGGTTGTGGCAATATACTGTTTAGTCTATTAGATAAAATGGGTTTTTCAGTTGCGAAAACACCAAATTGGAATATCGTTATAATAGATATTGTTTTAGTGTTAGCAAGTGTAGGAGTCGTATATTCATCACAACAAGGATATGGTCTGGATACTCTAATCAAACATGTAGTGACTAATTAAACGATGATTAAAATACTAAGTGTTGTGTACAAAGTCTACACATATATATTCCTACGAATTACTACATATTGCATCAGAACGTAATATTTCATAGTATGGCATACACTCAGATAAGATGCCATCTAACTCATTTGGAAATGGTTCTTGTTTAGGTTTATATGGCATAAAACCTTCACTCCGATGCACATTCTGATACCAGTACGGTGCCCAAACACCATCCGATGGATGTCCACCTTTTTCCCAAGACAGCATAGACTCCTCAAACAGAAGTCCTAATTTAACACACAGTTTTGACAATACATCCTTCGGTGATAACAACAGTTCACGTGAATCTATTATAGAGGGTGATTGACCCATTCCTTGTAATTCTGTATACAATTCGGATTGGATTTGCAAACCGGTATCTGACAAGGTAGGAAGCCCAATGACCTTCGTTAATGAAGGTAACATCTCTTTTGGATCTCGAATTAGCAAGATGTTAACCGTTTTCTGCATGAATGTTCTGTCAATATCAACAAGATGGTGTGCCATCTGCTTCATGAATAGCACTGGCATTTCACAAGGACCAAGGATAACATCGCGTATAACATCAGCACCTTCGGTCTGCATTGATGCCATTACCTCTTCACGACCAGGATGCATCGCTCCGGTGGCATGTAGGTAGTGTGCATACAAAGGTTCGTCAATGATTTCGGTGTCGCTGCGTTGTCCGAAGGCATACATCAATGCAGTTGATATATTACGCGGTCCCGACCAGAGACAGATTCGTTGCGTTTGCATTTTCATTCCTTATACAATATAGTATACTGTTTACCATTACAGGAGTCAAGTATTCTGTAACAGAGCCATTCAGTTTTAGTTACTTTGTTTGTATTTGTCGTAAAATCGCGACCGGTAAATCAACGGTATGAATGCCTGTTGGCATTCCCCGGGTCGCTCCTACAGAGGAAGGCTTACTTTTGAAAATCATAAGATTTGGAAAACTGAATGACTCTGTATTCTGTAATTGTGAAATGGACTGTAGACCGGGTTTAGTATAAGCTAAACTAAACATTCAGTCTTCAGACATCCATATTTCAGTAGTCAAAACGTAGTTGGTAAGATATACTATTATTCTCTATTACTTCATTAAACAGACTAAGTCTATGTCTAAACGCACAATTCTTACGACAATCATCGTTCCAAGTTTGTTGATTTCTGGATTGATAATTTTTTTAGTCAATAATCATCAAGTTGTATCGGGTGAGTTAATGCTTAAACAGACGAGACTTGACTTTGGTACTGTTCCAGAATGGAAAGGACAAGTAACAAAATCGGTTTTGATAAAAAACATCGGCAAACGTCCTGTCAATATAGTTAAAATTCAAACTGGATGTGTTTATGTTGATATTGAAGGTCCAAGGATGATTGCAGCAGAGTCAGATGCAACATTCAAGGTTATACTGCATCCTGAATTATTGCCTGATGATGTAACTCCTGCAACAGCAATCCTATATACAGATAGTCCTAAGACTCCGCAAGTTTATTTTACTATAGTCGCAACAGCAAAGAGATTTGCATCACTCAGTGCAGAGGTGTGCGATTTCGGTGAGATTCTTCCTGAAACATCGTATGGAAAGCGAGTAAAACTGTATGTCAACGAACCACTAAACCACCAAGATATTCGCCTACTACCATCAGAACATCCGGTGCTGACTTGGAATATAGCATCAGATGAAGATACAGATTACTATATACTTACAATACAGATGCGTGCAACCAAAAATGATTGGAAACAAAACGAACTCATTTCAGCATTGTTATCTGTTGCTTTTCCAAATGATCGGACATTAACATTGCCGATTGTTGGGAAATTTGTAGCACCACTAATCGCAAAACCTGAAAGTCTAAATTTTGGGGTAGTCAACGCAGCTTCTACACCGTCCCTAAGATTCACACTAAATTCTCAATCGTTATTTGATGTATTAGACATACAAGTTCCGGACAATATAAAGGTGGTTGAGATTAACGATAGCGACAAAACCGAGACAGTTTCCCCATATTATGTCAGACATTACAAGGTGTCCTGGCAGGTACCACAATCACCTACGTTGTTGCGTGAAGAACTCCATATCAATACCTCAATTATTCCTTTACGCATACCCATTTATGGTTATATCCACACAAATCAAACTGACACACCCAACATCAATACAAGATAGTGGTTAGTATAACTAATTGAAAGGTTTTATAGTTATTTTGGTAGGGAATTTCAATAC
>VYFM01000544.1 GCA_009842375.1 Candidatus Poribacteria bacterium
GAATAAGTGAAAATGCTGTATAACTTAATAAACAATTATAAGGGAGATAAATAATGGCAACAACGGTTCGCTACAAAGATGGTGTCACAATTTTGGAACCATCAGGGAAAATAATGGGCACTGGGGTAACCGAACTGCGTGAGGTAATAACTGCTGAGATAGATGCCTCCGATACGCCAAGAATTCTGATTGACTTTGAAAAGGTTAACATGATGGATAGTTCTGGGCTTGGAACGCTCATGGGTGCTCATGTCACTATTACTCGACAAGGTGGTAGAGTCGGTGTAATTAACGTTGGCAAGAATATCAAAAACCTGATTGTCCGTAGTCGACTTGCCAGCATCTTTGAACATTTTACATCTGAAGATGAAGCTGTCTCAACGTTAGGCAGCGAAGCCTAAAATACATTTTCGTTACAGCAGCAACTTGGAGACTGCACTTATGGCGATAATACAATCAGAGCGAGACGGTGTGTTTATTTTCAAACTTGAGGGTAGAATCATAGCACCAGAAATTGAGGAAATTACAAACACCGTTCAAAATGTTTTATCACAAATTAAGGACTCACCGAAACTGGTTTTTGATTTCAAAGATGTGACGAGTATGGATAGTTCAGGTCTCGGTTCGCTCATGAAAATCTATTCTGATATACATCCACTCGGTGGTACCATGGCAGTGATTAATGTCAACAAACATGTCAAGAACCTTATTGTGATGGCGAGATTGATCACTGTATTTCAGAATTTTGATAGTGAAGATGATGCTGTGTGGGCACTGCTTAACCCGCCATCCGATCCATCTCAGTAATTTTGTAAGGGATATGTTCTATGATAAAAAATATCCTCGTTTCGATAGGTGATACAGATTACGAAAAAAATGCCTTTGATTATGCAGGACAGCTCGCTGTTCTTTTAGGAACACACCTTTCTTGTGTTTTTTTTCAGGACAGTTCCCATGGTGGAAGTGCAGAAGTCGCGGAAACGGTGATGCGTAGAACAGAAAAGGAATGTGATCTATATGATTTTTTAGATTATCATATTGAAGCTGTTGCTGGAAACCCACGACAGATGATCTGCCAAAAAGCACATTCTGCAGATTTAGTAGTGGTTGGACTTCCCGAAGAGATAAAAACGCAAGGGTTTAAACTCATACAAAACCAGATTGACGATGTACTTGCACATATTACCAAACCGATTATAATCGTGCATGAACAGTGTACATTATTACGTAAAATATTGGCGGTGCATCACGGGGATATTTACTCTGATCACGTCCTCTCTCTTGCTGCAGAAATTGGAGAATTGACGAAAGCAAGCATTTTAGGACTCGCTCTTTCAAATACTATGCAAGAAGCGACAGATATTAAACAACAGATGGAATCCTACCTGCATTTTTACGATGTTCCCACCGAATTTCTAACTGCCCTCGGATTCACGGTAACAAATATTTTGGAAAATGCGGAAGAAAACGATTGTGATCTAATTGCTCTCAGTGCAAGCCATCACGGACGACTGTATGAGATGGTTTTTCAAAGTACTACCCAAACTGTCGTAAAACTTGCGAATCGTGCCGTTCTGGTAACAAAGTAATCAGGAGTTTACATGGCAGATGCATCCGATTCGATAAATATCTCAACCTTTTTGCAGATGTCATCAGACATGTATGGGTATATCTGCCTTGACGGGACTTTCCTTCCACTCAATCCTGCATGGGAACAAGTTCTTGGTTACACTTGTGCTGAGCTCCAATCACAACATTGGATAGAACTCATCCATCCTGATGATCGTGAAATGACGGTTGCAGAAATCACGAAATTAAAAACAGAGAATTGCAATACTGTCTCCTTTGAGAATCGCTATCAGTGTAGTGATGGCAAGTACAAGAGATTACATTGGTCAGTACAGGCAGACCCAGAACATTTGCGTTATTGTGCTGTTGTGCGCGATATGACCAGACAAAAGAGGTTAGAGGCAAAACTCCGTGAAAATGAAATGCGGTTTAAACAATTAGTACAAACGTATTCACAGGAAAGCGAATTTCTTCACACTCTGATGGATAATAATCCTGATCATATTTACTTTAAGGATATTGAAAGTAAATTTGTTCGTATTAATCGTTCCCTTGCGAATCGATTTGGATTGAAAAATCCAACTGAGGCTGTTGGAAAAAGCGACTTTGATTTCTTTACCCGAGAACATGCCCAAGAAGCATATCAGGATGAGAGAAAGGTTATTGAAACTGGTAAACCGATAGAAGCAAAACAGGAAAAGGAGACTTGGCCCGGTGGACAGGATACATGGGTATCTACAACTAAAGTCCCATTACGAGATAGAAGTGGTCGCATTAAAGGAACCTGTGGTATCTCCAGAGACATCACAGAGTACCAACATGCTGATCAGGCACTGCGTGATTCAGAAGCAAAATGGAGGTCTCTGGTTGAGAGTGCCCCTGACATAATATCAACGCTTGATCTAAATTATCAGATGACATTTATCAATCGAATTCCTGCAGGTGTTGATATCACCGTTGATGATGTGGTGGGAGAAAGTGTTTTTGCTTTTCTGACTCCAGAGCATCATGAAGGTTTCCGACAGGCATGCCAGCAGGTAATTGAAACCGGTGAAGTCGCGGGATATGAAGTCCAAGGGAAACTTAGTCAAAATTGGTATGCGTCATGGATAGCGCCAATAACTCGAGAGGGTGAAATCGTCGGGTTTGTTACGACCTCAACGAATATCACTGCCAGAAAGAAAGCAGAAATTGAGTTGCAGGAGAGTGAGGAAAGGTTTCGCCGTGCTGTCCTAAATGCCCCTCTACCGATTATGATTCATGCCGAAAATGGAGAGGTAATTCTTATTAGTCGTGCTTGGACTGAACTAACCGGCTATACTTCTGAAGATATGACCACTGTATCCAGATGGTTAGAACATGCCAATAGTGAAATGAGCGAGGAAATTCAAGAATATCTGGGTCAGGTTAATAAAAATAAAGAGCGGGTTGCACCAGCACAATATGGGATCATGACGAAAGGAGGAAAAAAGCAGATATGGGAATTTAGTTCCTCACTGCTTGGAGTCCAACCTAACGGAAAAAGTATCATTATTAGCATGGCACTTGATATAACTGAACGATTAAAAGCACAGGAAGCAATGCAAAGTGCAAAAGAGACGGCAGAATATGCAAGCCGTGCCAAAAGCGACTTCCTTGCGAACATGAGCCATGAATTACGAACACCATTAAATGCAATTATCGGATTCGCAGAAATACTCAGAGATGAATTAGTTGGTCCCATTAACGTCGAACAGAAGGAATGTGTCAATGACATCCGCATTAGTGGACAACACTTACTGGAAATGATCAATGATATATTAGATTTATCCAAGATTGAAGCTGGGAAAATGTTTTTACAACTGGAGGAGTTTGCTATCATTGACGCTGTTGAGGAAGTCAATGCCATCATCAATGCGCTTGCTCTCAGAAAGGATATTGACCTTACATTGGCATGTCCAGAGGATGCTATTATTGAAGCAGATCGCGTGAAAGTTAAGCAAATTTTTTACAATTTATTATCAAATGCTGTGAAGTTTACACCAGAAGGTGGCAAAGTAGCGACACAACTGGAAGTTACGTCTACTAATCTACAGGTTAAGGTTACAGATACAGGTATAGGAATTGCTGAAGAAGATAAAATGAAACTTTTTGCTCCTTTCACACAGATTGATACATCAAAATCAAGACGTTATGGTGGAACAGGGCTCGGACTTGCACTGACCCAGCGACTCATAGAATTACATGGAGGAGAAATCCGTGTCACAAGTGAAGAAGGGAAGGGGAGTACTTTCTTCTTTAATCTACCATTGTTACAAAACGTTAAATCTGATAG
>VYFM01000689.1 GCA_009842375.1 Candidatus Poribacteria bacterium
GTTTTATATGGTATCATTACCTTCTAAAATTAAAACTGTCTGGAGAAAACTGTGGCAGACCAAAATCAGGAACTTGCACAAAAGTATTTCAATAGTGGTGTAGAAAACAGCAAAAAAGGTGAGGTAAAACTCGCAATTGAAGACTATACCCATGCAATAGAACTTAAACCTGATTTTGCCGATGCTTATTATTGTTGCAGCAAGGCATGGTTGCCCCTTGGCGAAGAGGAAAAAGCAAAAGCGGACATGAAAATTGCCCGTGAAATCGGGATAAACATCAATACAGCTATAGATGACTTATTACATCGTTACGAGCACGCATGGAAAACACTCGGCAACATTTGAGATATTTAACTATCCCTGAAATTCTGAAAATCGCAGATGGCTCAATAACTGATATTAACGCAATCGCTAACCGCATACAACAATGGATCTTACCACAATAGCAACACTATCACACTCCATGAATCACCCTACAAAATACCTCCAAATGTGCCAACATCCCGAAATACAAGCACTAAAACCCAACACAGAAACTAACCAAGATTTATGGCTACCAACCACTGAACAACTACACAAACTTTTAAACCAGAAACTTCCCTACCCAGAACGGACCAGTTTCCACCACACAGAAAACGGATGGGAATACGAAACCTATTTCCGTGAATGGGCAGATGACTACGGCACTTATATTGATACACATCGTCAGTTTGTGGGAACAGAGAAAGAGGTCGTGTTAATGCAGGTATTAATGGCACTGTTGGGTATTGACGGACGATGGATGGTGTAGAAAATCAAAACTCTCAAGGAGAAATGTATGACATTTGATGTATTATTGGCAACGATTCGAGAATACAAACAGGCAGGTATCACTAATCTTGAGACACTAACAACCCTTCTCAACGACACATTCGGAGACTGGCTAAAAACGCAAAACATAAGTCATCTTGAAATGGTAGATGAAAACAAGTTGTGCATTAATGTGACAGGTCAACAAAAAGAACACAATCCTTCAAAAGGAATACAATTGTTCTCACGATTTCTCGTAATTTCACTTGATGAGGGCACAGCAAATCCAGAAGCAATCACGAATGCCTTAAATTCCTATAGTTCAGACGGCGACGGCGCGTATGTCTGGATAATACCGGATGGCTACATGGCAGGATTAACGGATGCAGAACAGGAATGGGAACAGCACGGCGGCGGGTATTTCTCACATGAATCTATCTGTATTTCCAATACCGCAGACATTGATACCAGTTGTCTTTTAGAGGTACTTTATGAGGACACTGAGATGGAAAACGTTTCCTGCGAATTTGACGTACCAGCACATCGCTCAGTGCATTACCGTTTAGATAAACTGAAAAATACAAACGGTGATCCGCTAATTGCCAAAGATGCTCCCGTCAGTTACAAAATCACAAGCAGAGATGCAAGGATTGTTGTGCAAGGTTCACGTATCTTAACAAGTGGAGATAACAGCATATTCGCAAGTTTCGGTACAGTGATGGCGTGGTCTCCACAATAACCTAAACACTCTTTTTGTAAGGCTCCAAATCAATACCTGGATATGCTTGTGCCAAACGCGCTAAGGCTTCAGGTGTGTAGTAAGGATCACCAAGAGAAGGCCATCCTAACACACTTCTCACAGTAGGTGTGGTATTCGTAATAAATTTCATATAATGTGGACTTGACCGAGGAATAGGACGGGTAGTTCTACACCAATCATCATTATCAGCTCGATGAAAATGATACCCCATCCAAACGCGCTGTTTGCTTCGATTCGCAAACGGTTGCGCAGCATGAACAATATAACTTGACCGGTAAACAGCACTTCCAGCCTTCGCAATAAGAGGAACAGGTTTTGCCAATTCCTTAAACTCGCGCAGGTCAGGAATACCAAGTCCTCCAGCACTACCGGGATGCTTCTCCCATATCATATCCAATTGGTCCTGTGAACCAGGACAGATAAGCATCGGAGCACCATCCAAATCAATATCATGTAGCATAATACTACATAAAATATATCCATAACGTTGCCAATCAGGATGTGGTGGCATTGCCGAATTTGTACCATTATCAATATGATAACCTTGCCAAGGATGATCACTATAACGTTTATCTGTTAATCCTTCTCTCAGGAAAATTTGCCCATAACTGATTCGGATTTCATCTGTCCCCAATATTTGCTTCGCAATCCCCGTATAATTTTCATTCTCAATGAGCGTGTCCACAGCTTCTAAACCTGTTGGAAAGTGAGAAATCTTACCGAACGGACCTGCAAGTTGATTGAGAGAATTATTATTTTTGTAAGCATTTTCAAGTTCGTCAGGTTTTTCATTCCATTTTGCGCGATATTCACTATAACTTAACCCATCATAAGCATTTTTCTCAACTGCTTCCAACGCAGCATCAACTGCCTCATTTGTAAAAACGTTCGGCACAACGATAATTCCATCACGTTTCCAAGTTGACAGTTGTTCTTCCGTAAGTTTCATCATTTACCCCTTTACCGAGAGAAATTCTCCCATTTGTCCTCTTCAACGCTGGCAGTTTCAACGTCTTGCTGTATTTTCTCCCACCAATCCTGATTTTCTACATACCACTGAATCGTCTGATGCATACCCTCCTCAAAAGGTATTGTCGGTTTCCATCCAAGTTCACGGTGAATCTTCTCCGAATCCAAGAGATACCGACAATCGTGTCCAGGTCTGTCAGGGACATACGTTTTTAGGCTCTTAGGTTTCCCAAGCACATCTAAGATAAAATCACTAATCTCTTCAATACTTTTCTCTACACCACTGCCAACATTATAGGTTTCTCCAATCTTACCATTATGAATAACAGAGGCAATAGCACGACAGTGGTCATCAACGTGCAACCACTCTCTGCGATTGTGACTACTGCGGTAGAGCGTCAAAGGCAAATCTCGGATGGCATTTGTTGTAAAAAGTGGAATCAGTTTTTCTGGGTGTTGATAGGGACCATAATTATTAGAACAGTTGGAAATCGTAATCGGTAAGCCAAAACTATGAAAATATACATTGACAAGATGGTCAGCAGAAGCTTTTGACGCATTATATGGGGTCTGTGGTCGGTATGGCGAAGTTTCAATAAATGCATCAGCCGAATCCAATGGAAGTTCTCCGTAAACCTCACACGTAGAAATATGGTGAAAACGAGGCACTTCGTATTGACGTGCAACATCCAATAAAACCTGTGTCCCCATCACATTTGTTGCAAAGAATTCTCTCGGATTCAATATAGCACGACTATTGTGCGATTCCGCAGCAAAATTGACAATTATATCCGGTTGATGAGTTTCTACAAGTTCCGAAACATAAGCATCATCAAGTATATCGCCATGTGCAAATACATACCGTTCCGAATAAGCCAAGACAATATCTTTCAAATTAGTGAGATTCCCGGCGTATGTCAGCCGGTCCAGGTTAACTATAACATCATCAGGATACTCCTTGAGCCAGTATCTGATAAAGTTAGTGCCGATAAATCCAGCACCTCCAGTGACCAATAGCTTCATGAATGTCCTTAAGTATGAGTAAGTATAATCATCAAATACGCGGTTGAATTACTATATCCTATCAGATACAGGAACCATCTGTCAATGTAATTGTAGATGCAAATCAGACCAATTTAGTTTTCGTTAATTCGCAGGTAAAAACCCTAACAACACACGTAGGTCTGAGCGAACGTTTATCATTTGAAAACAACCATCATACACCAAATCTCTTCAGCGTCCATCCGCGTCATCCGTGTAATCCGCGATTCAGACAATGAACACTCCTGAAAATCCTATCATCTGAAAATACTGGTTCAGACAAAAGACAGAATAAATTTGACTTCTCACATAATCTTCAAG
>VYFM01000076.1 GCA_009842375.1 Candidatus Poribacteria bacterium
TAATATTGGTACATTGTCGAAAATAGTACCATATCAGTGGAACGGTCATGAGCGAGGTATATGGACCGATGAAATTCGCTGATTTGCCATACACGAGACACCTAAATTAAACACGAACCCTAACAAGGTTCTCTGAATACGGAGAATTATCATGCATAAACATACTTTTAAGATTACGTTGATTTTCCTGCTTATGTCTCTAATGATAATTAGTTATGGATTTGCTGAAAATTGGCACCAATGGAGGGGACCAAATAACGACGGTATTAGCCAAGAAACAAATGCACCTATCAATTGGAGTCAAACAGAAAATGTCAAATGGCGACTCCCTCTACCAGGGGAAGGTGCATCTACACCTATTGTCTGGGAGGATAATATATTTCTTACATGTGCTGATGGAGAAGATTTAGTATTAATGTGTATTAACACAGATGGTGAGGAACAATGGAAACGAGTGTTGTCAACGGGGAACCGTACAAAACGCGGTGATGAAGTCAACAATGCTGCGCCATCTCCAACAACTGATGGTGAGTATGTTTGGACGTTTCTTGGTTCGGGTGATCTCGCTTGTCATGACCTTCAGGGAAATCCAATTTGGAAAACAAACCTTGAAGAACGTTATGGTAGGTTTAGCTTATACTTTATCATGTCCACATCTCCATTACTATATAAAGATAGGCTCTATATTCAACTAATTCACAGCAATGCTTGGTTGGTCTTGGCACTTGACAAGATGACTGGTAAAGAGATATGGAAACATGAAAGAAATAGCGACGCAAAAAGAGAGTCGGAACAAGCATATACATCAACTATCTTGTACCGTGATTCAAAGCACGAATTCATCGTAGTACACGGAGCAGATTATGTCACAGCACATAATCTTGAAGATGGCAGCGAAATATGGCGATGTGGAGGATTAAATTCACATGAAAGTTATAATACTGCGTTCCGTCTCGTTGCTTCCCCTGTAGTTGCAGAAGGACTTATTGTAGTACCATCTGCAAAAAACGGACCTGTCCTGGGCTTAGATCCATCTGGAACTGGTAATATAACTGACTCAGAATTCCAAATATGGAAACTACAACGAGGAACACCAGACGTACCATCTCCACTCATTCACAACGGTCTCGTCTATCTGTGCAGAGAAAACGGTGTACTTATCTGTCTTGATGCCAAAACAGGAGAGAAACTATATGAGGAACGTACCCATAACCACCGACACCGTTCTTCTCCTGTTTATGCAAATGGGAACATCTATTTAACTGCCCGAGACGGTGTGGTAAATGTTGTTAAGGCTGGACGCGATTTTGAAATCGTTGCTACCAATACCATCGGGGAGACCGTCGCAGCATCACCCGTAATTGCAAATGGCATTTTATACTTGCGGAGTTACGATGCTTTATATGCAATAAGCAACACGAATGAAAGTGAAGAGTGAGAAGCTACAAGGAACTACCGGATGATGCCGGTTCAAATATTATTGGGCAAGTTACCGCTCAAGCGAATAGAATCAGCAAACGTCTATCCTCTGTTAAACATACGGTCGCAGTAATGAGCGGAAAAGGTGGAGTTGGTAAGAGTGCAATAACGGCTAACCTTGCTACGGCACTCTCACTGATGGGATATACTGTTGGTATTGTAGATGCTGACATCAACGGACCTTCAATCGCAAAAATGATGGGTGTCCGTAACATAACACTTGAATATACTAAGTCAGGTGTCCTACCAGCAATCTCTCTACTCGGAACTAAGATTATCTCAATGGATCTACTATTGTCGGAAGATGATGCTCCAGTAATGTGGAATGCACAGACACAAAAAGATGCTTTCACATGGCGCAGCACTATGGAGGTAAGTGCTCTGCGAGAGTTTATCGGAGATACTGAATGGGGTGAATTAGATTTCCTTCTCCTTGATTTACCACCAGGATCAGATCGTTTACCGAATGTGGTTGAACTTATACCAAATCTCGGTGGTGTGGTTGTCATCACAATCCCTTCCGAAGTTTCACACTTGATTGTCAAAAAGTCTATTACAATGGCAAGAGATATTCTAAAGGTACCGATAATCGGAGTTGTTGAAAATATGGCTTTCTATGTGTGTAAACACTGTGGTGAACCTGAACCACTCTTTTCAGTACAGGATATATCAGATTATGAATTGAACGAAAACACACTCGGTAAAATCCCGTTCGATCCAAAATTCTCACTTTGTAACGACAGCGGTACACCTTATCTGAGTGAATATCCTGATACACCAGCAACCAAAGCAATCACAGAGATAGCACAAAAGATTGAAAAGTTCTTTGATACCTAATACATGTCAATAGACTTTGACTTATCTGCCAATGATATGGAGACTAAACAATGAAATTCTTATGTATAGACTGCGACACAGCGATGAAATTTAAAGACGTAACTCGTCCTGAACAAGGTTCCGTCACAGCAGTTTTTGAATGTCCTGATTGTTTCACTGAGATTGCCATGTACCTCAATCCATCGGAAACACAGATGCTAAAATCTTTGGACCTTCAACTCGGTGGTAGGAGCCAAGCAGCACAACCAATGCAGATGGTACGTTCACAGTTAGAGACAGCAAAGAAGGATTCATTCACAAACATATCATCAGAAGTTACAAACGGTGAAACTGCTGAAGGAGGAAAATGTCCTTTCACCTCTGTAATCTCCGATGCATTTGATGAGAATTCTCAGCCTGTGTCTGAACCTGAACAGTCTGGTCTAAAATGGACTTCTGAGGCACTTGAACGATTAGAACGTATACCAAGTTTTGTCCGTCCAATGGCAAAGATGGGAATTGAAAGTTTCGCTAAAGATAACGGACATACTGAAATAACTGGTGAAGTAATGGACGCAGCACGCGGAAACTTCCCAACACAGTTCTAATAGCAAAATTGGTTGATACCGTATAAGTTACTGGTTATAATTATCCCAACAGATAGTTAGTCCCAATTATCCTTACTTATGTTTGCACACATCTATTGGTATAGGAGAAACAGTTATGGCAACTAACCCAGAAAAACAACATGTCTCTTATGTCCCCGCAGATGCACAGACACTTTATCCTGATGAGGATGGAAAACCGATGGCAGTAAGTGATCTTCACAGGCGTGAATTAATATGGACATTAGAAACACTTGAAGCGCATTTTTCACATAACCCAGCCGTCTATATCTCTGGCGATATTCTAATGTATTATGTGGAGGGTTCACCAAACAAATCCATTTCTCCAGATGTTCTTGTCACTTTCGGAATAGGACAGAAGTTACGTCGGACTTACTTGGTGTGGGAAGAAGGGAAAGCCCCTGATTTTGTGATGGAGTTCAGCAGCAAAAACACTTATAAAAACGATTTAACTGGCAAAATGGATATATATGCGTCTCTTAAAATACAAAACTATTTTTTGTATGATGCGGAAGGTCTGTACTTACCATCACCACTAATGGGCTTTGAGTTAGTTGATGGAATCTATAAAGCGATACCGGAGGATGAGTATGGAGGTATCCGATCTACGTCTCTCGATTTAGATTTTCGCTTACGAGATGAGGGCTTAGGTATCTATGATCCGAATACAAAGGAATGGGTGAAAACACGCGCTGAAGCAGAGACGATGCGTGCAGATGCTGCTGAAGAACGCGCAGCGCAGGAAACTATACGTGCAAACAATGCTGAAGCGGAAGTTGCAAAACTCCGTGAACAAATTGAACGACTGCAAACACGCTCATAATACAACGGTAAGAATAGGAATTGAAAGTTTCGCTAAAGATAACGGACATACTGAAATAACTGGCGAAGTAATGGACGCAGCACGCGGAAACTTCCCAACACAGTTCTAATC
>VYFM01000319.1 GCA_009842375.1 Candidatus Poribacteria bacterium
GGTTTTCTTCTTCTCTCCGCGCGACGATTGCTTGCGCTTTTGTCTGATCCATCCCTGGTAGCAGTTGTAATAACTCAACAGACGCTGTGTTTATATTGATTAAACCGTTTACAGTTTCTCCATCTCTTGCAGTAATTTTGTCAGCGATTCCCGCAAGGTCTTGAACTGATAGTATTCTCACCTGTTTTAATTGATCTATATTTTGGAAAAAGCCTTGCGAGTTGCGATGTGATATAATTCGCTGGGCAATCCCGTTATCAATCCCTTGAAGTCCTGTAAGTTCTTCTGAGTCAGCAGTATTTATATTTATTAATGAGTTGCCTTCATCAAAAACGAAGTTATCTCCTCCACCACCATTTCTACCATTACCACCACTACTACTTTCTTCAACTGTTATTTCGCTACTGATGTTATTGAATACATTATCTGATACAGCTGAAGCATCTAACAGATCAGAGATATTGTCATAGTTTCGCTGTTGGATAATTGCATTCGCTTCTCCTTGTGAAAAAATAGTTTGATTATTATTAGAACGTATCTGGCTTAGCTGCTGTGCATTCGCGGAATTGATATTAACTCGTTGTTCACCATTTGCATCAGTATTTGCATCAACAGAATAGACAGTTGCTGTGTTTACAAGTCCTCCGACACCTGTCAATGAAAGAGTTGGGGACAATGGTTCATCAGATCCACTTGTTGCTTCTTCCACTGCAGCTTGTTGCTGTAATCCGTAGAGGATCTCTTTCGTCATTCCTTCAATCCTTGCTACATCCCGGACAGTTCTATATGGACGTCCTTCAACGATTCGTGTAGCCAGATCACCAATTTCATTAATTTCTGGTTGTACCCCCAAATAAGAGAGTAAATTTCGGATAAGGTCTACTTCTGCCTCATTGATGTTGATCCTTGATGCTTCATCTGTTATGGTTACCTGAAATGGAATGAATCCTCCGATTTGTATACCATCTTCAATTTGCTGCTGAACAGGTTGTGCCCATACTTCACCGAGTGAGTCAAAGTTAGTTTCATCCATGCTTAACATTGCAACACCCACCTCAAATCCCGATTTTGCAGCGTAATGGTATTTCGTTCTATCTAAAAAGTTCCGTTGTGCTTTACTTTCAAGGTCATAAGAATAGAGCATCTGCATTGCCAAAACAGAAAGTATGGTCAGAATCCAAAGCGTAGATATAAGTGATATCCCATGCGAATCATGTAAACAGAATGGTCCTGATGTGTAATGCTGATTCTGGGGATTGATGGTTGATTTGCCCATAGTTACCTAACTAATGTACAGATTATTTCATTGCTGCTTGCTCACTTGATTCGGAACTTGCACTTGGTGGTAGATATATCATTGTGGATTGTGTTAATGCATCAGGTGGAATGCCACCTTCGGGTTGAGTGAATGTTTGTGCAGTGGTGGATTGACGTTTTTCTTCATCTATAACACTTATTAAAATTGAGACTGCAATTGGAATAGCATCTGTCTGAGTCCAAGTCTCATATTGCGATTCTCCATCAAAATACTTAACATCAAAGTTTACAATTCCATCAATTATTGGATCTACTTTGAAATCAATCGGTGTTCCGTTTTCATCTACTGGTGGTACAGTCTCTGAATTCATAAACGCGGCAACAACAAATTCTGGATCCAGTGCTGTAGTTACGATTCGATAAAGTGAAAGAGGGACTTCTTGACCTGTCGGGACCTGTCCCGGTTGTTGCGTTCCGGTATAAGGTGGCGGAATATTACCAACTTGTCTTTCTTCTATAGGTGTCTGTTGACCGATATAGTAAGCAACACGACGGACATCACTGAACGGTTGGGATGTTAAAGTTTCCACTGCACCTATATCTATCAGAAATGGGTCTGGATCTGTCTTTACCAACGTTACAAAACTGACTATATCCATCTCACCGGATTCTGTTGGAATATCTTCGGAAAAAATAGTCAGCAATTCGTCAGATGTATCTGCCTGTATCTGACTTAGATCTGTGCTTATCTGATTTAATGCTACACGCGTCCGTTGGGTCTGTATTAATTTTGATTGTGTTAGATGATATGATTTTATAGCCGTATTGAAAACAGCATAAGAAGAACCTCCAAGAATAATCACGACACTAACAGCAGTTAGCATTTCTACGAGTGTTATTCCGCTTTCACACTTTTTTATTAGTTTTCTCATGATTCTGTGTTCCATATCAGATGTTTTGTTCTTGATGCAAATACTATTTTCTTATACCATTTCTAAAATATAGCATACCCTTTAAGAGATATCCGGTTCGTATTCTCCGTTCAAGCAATTAATACTGATTCTGTAAACAACATCCGACCTATATCAATTTTGTTGTTGTATTTCTCGACTTGCCATATAGGTAAACATTGAAATCGATTGTATCTTTCCTATATGTTCCCATGAGACAGTTAGTTCAATTTTCCGAAGTCCAAGTATTTCATCTGATTCGACATCTGTAACCACCGATTGCCACTCAAAAATGGAACTACCCCCAAAAACATCGGAATCTTGTCCGACTTCTGGGTATCCGATGGCTTCAAGTTCTGCCATTTTAGATTTCAGCAGGTATAGTGCCGTAATTTTATGATCAGTTTGACCAATGGTAGCATTGGTATCACTAAACACCTTTAATAAAGCAGGTAATATCGCAGCCATAATTGCTATGGTTACAAGAATCTCAGCAAGCGTGAACCCTTCTTCACGAGTGTGAAATAATTTACTTGCCATTATTTATATCTCCTAAACCTAATGTTTGGATCTGTTCTGGTGACATCTGTTCAACTCGTGATCGTCCGGTTGCCCCCTCAACAGAGATTGCGACTACTTTATTATTAGCGTTTGTCAGATAAACTATAGTATCTTCTGATGCCGCTGTTGGTGAAAAAAAGACGTAATCCACCCCTGATATTATTTGTTGAGTTATCCCATCATGTGAAGTAACTATAGATGTTATTGAAATTCCTTGATTAAGCGGGTGCGGTATACCCATGACCCCACCAGTTCTGGAAATTGTAACTTGCTGACCGTTTGCAGCAGCTGTAGTAGAAGCAGCAGCGGTATTTGAGGTCTGACCGACAGAAGCGGATGGATTTTGTGCATCAAAAGTTTCGCTGGAAGCCAACCAATATCTATTGTTGTCCACATCAAAGATAACGAGATGCGTAGTCCGTTCTGTTATTGCCATGTCGCGGGCGAAGGTAAGTGTATCAACGATTGCCCGCGCAGAGGTGTTTAACCGTCGGGATGCAGCAAAACCCCGCATTGCTGGCATTGATATGGAGGATAAAACGGCAATAATTGCCAGAACCACCATAATTTCCATGAGACTGAAACCTTCCTCATTATTGGAGGAAGTTCGCCGTATGAGGGGTCTTAAGCTGCCAACCATAAAAATTTTATTTGGATTGTAACGTTGCTTCTTCATCAATCCAGTTGTGGATGTCCGCATCAAGCTTCTCACCACCCAATTTGCCATCTTTACCATACGACATTAGATCGTAATCATATCCATAATGAGTTCCAGGGTACCGGTAAACATAAGGATTTCCCCACGGATCAGCGGTTACTGGACCTTTAGTATATGGACCGTCCCAGTTGAGAGTCGCTTGGCTTGGTGCCCGCCACAATGCATTTAATCCCTCCTCAGTAGATGGATATGTGCCTACATCAATAGAATACTGAGATAAGGCAACGCCAAGATTTGCTATTTCCGTTTCAGCTTTACCAATCCGTGCGTCGTCAATAGCTGTTATCACACGTGGCGCGATGAATGCTGCCAATATACCCAAGATCGCGATAACTATTGTTAATTCAATTAATGTTAAACC
>VYFM01000515.1 GCA_009842375.1 Candidatus Poribacteria bacterium
TTTCCAATGCTTCCTCCAAAGAAACCCAGTTAATTTTTTCTGAATTATAGAAACGTAAAATCAGTGCATGTTGTGCCTCTTCTTGCGTGATTGACGCGTCGTATTCTATATCGTTAGGTAGACTTCCAGCACAAAGTTCCATTTGCGGACAAAAGCCGATATCGGTACCCGTATCATCCCAATTAATATCAACGTTCAGTATATTATTTGGAACAAACATCTTGAAATATACAACATTTTCCGAGGCTCGGTTGATAATGAGATTTCCAGTAAATTGTGATGGTGTGAACCAACCTCCTCTTAACTCGAATTCAGCGTGAATACGAAACATAATGTCAGCATAATCATCACTGTATGCGCGTAAACATGCCCATAACCCAAGAGAATCTCCATTATTAATGTGCATTTTTAAGTTAGGATTCGGTTGAAGTTGGCTAAGTAATTCCAAAACACCTTCATTAACTTCCCAACAATCACCTACTGAGACTGACTCCGTTGGTAAAAACGTATTAAAAACCGATGAATTATACTGCTTTTCAGGTTCTGAAACCTGCATATTTGCCAGTTCATCCCATTTTACATGAAAGTTGTATTGTGTGTATTCAATCGGTGCGATGAAGCCGTTGACAGAAACCTCTGAGTCTTCATTAATCTTGAGAAATATTTTACTAGGTTGGTTAGTCACTTGCATTTTCCTCTACAGAGATCTTCGCTTGAAAAGCGTTTATGCTGCCTCTTTCGTTAGATGCCCATCCCATACCTACCAATTTGTAGACTTGCCCCTTTTCAAAATGAGTTGTCATCTTCCCAATTTCACATGGATCATACCAACCTATGTCGTATGCACCATCAAACATAGTTCCGTCTGGTCGTTTGTTATCAGCATCAAAAGAGAGCTTATGATCAGCATCAAGTAGGAAGAATGAACCGTACGCTTTGTCGATTCCTAATTCCATATCAATAGTGAGTGTGCCACCGTTTTCAAACGCGGTAGTATCAATCACGACAACGGTGTAATCTTGATGTCCATATTCCGGTGTACGAAATACATCCAATACTGTTTGTGATGGTTGGTCTGGTGTGAGAAATATGTTACCTAATCCAGGTAGTTTCGCTGCTAATGCATTCTTGAGAAACAACAGGTAATTCTCACTTTCCAGAGTGCCGTCCTCACGTCTGTTTTCTCCAAGATAATCATTGACTGGGACATGCCCTATAATCTCAAGTTCAGGTGTAATAGTCCATATATCTACTGGTCCTCTACGCCATTTATTGCAGATGATTGTACGTGCCAGAGATGGCATACGCTCAAATCCTATAGTATCACGCAAACGTTTCAACTCAACATTACGTATCCATGTGTTAATGTAATTTTCGTTTAGATAGTTGATTATTCGATCATCGGAGAGGACAACTGCCCTCATGTTTTTTCCGCTCCCTCAGCACGCCTCGTCGTCAAGTGGTCCGTCAATTGATAATACATGGATCGGCTTCTGTTCTGCTTGCGCTGTTTCATAAGCTTCGCCAAAAGGTATCCATTCAATTTGATTTGATTTATAGAATTGTTGTAAAAGGATGTGTTCAGCTTTTTCTTGCGTTATGAACGTATTGTACTCAATATCCTTCAGGAGGTCTTGTTTACCACCATATAGTTCAATTTGCGGACAAACACCAGCAGCAGTACTATAAACAAAATCGGAGTCATCCTTATATTTCTTCCAGTTTACATCAAACCATTTTCCCTCTGGAACATGCAATCGGAAGTATACGACATCCTCTTTTGTCTGATCAATAATCAAGTCCCCAGCAAAGTGAGAAGGAGTGAACCAACCATCTGTTAATGCAAATTCCGCGTGGATACGAAATACAACATGTGCCTGTTGATCGTTGTAAGCAAGTAGAGTTGCCCACAACCCAGAGGAATCTCCAATATCAATATGCATATCAAGATTAGGTTCAGGATTTAGTTGCCGCAGCAGCTCCAATACCCCGGTTTCTTCAACCTGCCAGCATTCACCGATAGCAACGGGATTATTGGGGAGAAAAGCATGGAAAACTGATGTGGAAAACTCTTTTTCTGGTTCGTGAACACGCAAATTCGCCAATGCATCCCACTCTTCGTGGAAGTTAGGACTCATGTCCTCAATTGGTTCGATGATGCCTTTGAGTGTCACCTTTTCATCGCTGTTCAGATTAAGTGTTATATTATTTGATGCCGTTTCCATAGAATACTCCGATAGATAGATTTTAACCACATATACACATTTTCGGATGCAGTTTTGCGAATTATTGCTTGCCCACCTCATACGGTAGGCGAGGTTTCAAACATCGCCTACTGAAGCAATTACTAACAACTTAGCAATTGACAAGCATTATTGCGGGAAAAATAAATGGGTTCTAAAGAAAGACCAACTATGCTAATTCAGGGACGATGTTACACAATTCCGCAATTTCATCAATAACGGGACCTTGCCAGTTTTCTACATCTGATCTGTTCGGGTCGTAGACATCGGTTAAATCGGCACGTTTCAAAATTGATCGCATTCCGACTGATGCTGCACCTGTCAATTCTTCGCTACTGCCATCACCTACATAGACACATTCTTCTGGTTTGACGTTCAGGCGTTCGCACGCTATCTCGTAGATGGCGGCGTGAGGTTTTTTGATCCGTTCCTCGCAAGAAAAGACAGCCATATCAATATACTGTGCTAATGGTAATTGTGGAAAAAGCATCGGAACAGTGGGGTTACAGTTCGTGATAAGCCCGAGAAGCAAACTGCTGTGCTTTAATTGAGCTAATCCTTCTAAAACTTCAGGTTCGGGAACAAGGGAATTCTTTGTAAATTCGTAATTCAGCACAAGGGTCTTTTCAATTTGTGTCTTATCCACTTTAACATTTAAACGACGACTTATTTCTACTATGTTCTCCTCAACAGTGAGATTCCCTAAAGATCTGTCCTTGATTGTTTCTACCTTTATCTGCCAGAATTTTGTGTATGGCACATCAAGGACTTTTGCCATCTGCTCTTGGGTCTTATCATACGCTTTGCGACTGAAATTTCCTATTAACTCCCGTACAAGTCGAATATGATGGCTTTGTAAGGCATTTTTATGCGGTCCTGTTTTCATACGCAGCAATATCCGTTTCATACTGCAGAGTCCAACCGATTTCGTCAAGCCCATTTAGCATACAGTACTTCTCAAAATCACCGATTTCATAATTGTGTGCAGTGCCATCTGGACAGACGACTGATTGTTCCTCTAAATCTACCATCAATCGGTACCCCTCAATGTCATGTGCTGCCTTACTAAGCGATGCGATAACTTCTGCTGGTAGGGTAATCGGTAAGATACCGTTCTTATAGCAATTGTTGCGAAAAATGTCTGCAAAAGATGGTGCCAGAATCGCTTTGAATCCATACTGTTGTAGTGCCCAAGGTGCGTGTTCACGAGAACTACCGCAACCGAAGTTTATACCAGCAATTAAGATACTTGCACCTGCATAACGTGGGTGGTTCAACACAAATTCTGGATTCGGGTCACCATTTTCAAGGTAACGCCAATCGTAAAAAAGAAATTCACCAAAACCTGTTCGCTCAATTCGTTTCAAAAATTGCTTTGGTATAATCTGGTCGGTATCAACATTAATTCTTTCAAGTGGAACAACAAGTCCTACATGTTCTTTGAATGCTTCCATTATTCTATTTTCTCCTTCCGGGATAATTTTTCCTTTATCATTTGAATTTGAGTGCCAAACTACCCAAGAATATATTTATATCACCTCAATAGGTTCTTTTCGTTTTCTATCAGTCTGATCAAAGTCCGTATCGAAACTAATCAGTTG
>VYFM01000178.1 GCA_009842375.1 Candidatus Poribacteria bacterium
AAACGGGTTAGAGAAAAAAAAAAAAAAGATAAACTCAATCCCGCTTTATCACCACTTGAATTCATGCAGAAAATGGAACAAGAGATAAAAGAGAATCAAGAGTGGAATGAGTCAATACAACGTCGTGTACAATTGTATTTTAAGATGAAGCAGGAGAATCCCGAAGACTTTGAGGATGATCCTGATGTGCTGTCACACACTGAACGCATTCCTGATACACCCGTCAATACTATATAACGATCTCAATAAACCACCAGATAACACCCCATGGAACGATGTTGTAACAGCGTGGGACGATACACTGATTGAGGATTATCGGGATTTGTTTACTGATAGAGATAAGGAGGCAAGAGAAGCATTTTCACAACGGCTGCCATCCGATGATGCTCGCAAGTATTATGAGAGCAGACAGGTAGAACTGCACAACCAATATGCGACACGGATCCTTGCTCAACTTACAAAAATACCGCCTGAAAAGCGTCCGGAAGCCCTGGTAGGGATTCGTCGTGAACTGAGTAGAACATGGGATGAAGATTTCATTGATTCTGTAATGCTTCAGTTGCAACAAAAAAAATAGTTATGGCTATTATCATTAATGCTTATCCATTGAAACATAAGACCTTTGTGTGTTCTGTGTTCTCTGTACCTTCTGTGCTTCAGACAGAAACACATGCTAAAAACTTTACACACCCATCCACAATATAATAACCGTTGACATTATTATATACATGTGGTAAACTACTATATCACTACCTACATATACGTCAACAGAGATGCAATTACGTCCAGCCATTTTCCATCAAACAATTGAAACAGTAGTCTCATTTATATTCCCTGCACAATGTAGAGTCTGTGAAAAGGTTCTTGGTATTGAAACGATTCCTTATGTCTGTGATACGTGTTGGGATAATATTGATGTTATAGTTCCACCATGGTGTAATATTTGCGGAATTCCAAATACCGAAGGTATGTGTGCTGATTGTGCTACCAAACCGCCGCAGTATGGCAAACTTCGTACGATCGGTATTTATCATGGAACCCTTCAACACCTAATCCACCTATATAAATTTGAAAAACGGACTAACCTTGTAAAACACCTTGGACAACTAATAATAACAAACCTACCTAACGATCTTTCCTTTGATGAATATGATTATATTTTGCCAATCCCAATTCATAAAAAACGTTTGCGTGAAAGAGGATTTAACCAAACTGCGTTAATTGCAGACCACATTAGCAAAATGAGTAACAATCCGATTCTTACGAATGCACTTATACGTGAAAAGAATACATCGCCACAGAGTAGTTTGGATAGAGAAGCACGCCAAACGAATATAATAGGTGCATTCGCACTACAAAGGAGTGAAGTCATCCGAGATAAGAAATTGCTTGTTCTTGATGATGTATATACCACAGGTGCTACAGTCCGTGAGGCAGTAAAGGTGTTATGGAATGCAGACCCAATGGAAATTGATGTACTTACATTGGCAAGAACATTAAATCCTGTATGAAACCAATAAGGTGTCTTTTTCGTATTAACAATTAGATTAACTAACTGATAACAAACTTGACGAAATGCGATTGGTAGGAGGCTAACTTTGCACTTAAATAGCATCAAGGTAAGTGGTTTCAAAAGTTTTGCTGAAGAGGTAGAACTAATACTTGAACCCGGTGTCACCACAATTGTTGGACCTAACGGATGCGGTAAGAGTAATGTTTCTGATGCAATTCGGTGGGTACTTGGGGAAAAGAGCGCGCGTGCACTCAGGTGTACAAATATGCGTGACCTCCTATTCAATGGTGGTTCTAAATTCAATCCCGCACAAAAAGCAAGTGTTTCCCTCTCCTTTACAAATATATCAGACAACCTCTCTGTGGGATCACCAGATGTTGAAGTGGGCAGACAACTTACACGTGATGGTGAGAGTAGTTATCTAATTAACGATACTCCCTGTCGTCTTCGGGATATTAGCGAACTCTTTATGGATACAGGAATAGGTGTTGATGCTTATTCTGTAATGGAGCAAAGTAAAATTGATTTGATACTCAATGTGCGTCCTGAAGAGCGACGATTCTTATTTGATGAAGTTGCGGGTATAACAAAATACAAACACAACCGGAAAATTACACTTCGTGAATTAGAGGCAACAAAACAGAATTTAGTTCGGATTAATGATGTCATCCAGGGATTGGAAAGTGATACTGAATCCCTGAAGAAACAAGCTGAACAAGCCGAACACTATCAATCATTACATGAAAAACTCCAATATTCAGAATTAAGTCTTGCCTATAAGAAACATGAAAAACTTGCCGTTGAGTATCGCGAGAAACAAGAGCAATTAGATGTTATCCTGAATGAAGTTAGCGACGTTAACGAGTTAATTCAGGAATCAGAAGAAAGAATTGACAGTGCCACAGTCAGGAAAACTGAGTTAGATGTTGTCATAACAGAATTACAAGTTAGAATTAAAGACATTGCAGTTAATGCAGAAAAAATAGAACGTCAAATTGTAGTTCATAAAGAGAATCAACTTAATATAGGTCAACAACGACAAAGAGCATTAGAAACACTTGAATCTTTAGATATTCAGAAGTCCCAACTACAAACACGTAAACGGGAACGCACGCAAGAAAAGAAAAAGCTTGAATCAGCATATAAAATTGAAGAGAGTCGTTTATCTGGTCGCAAGACAGTCTTAGAAGATTCCAACTCACGTATAGATAGAGCGAAGGAAACTGTACAAGATGCAAAATCTACACTACAACAAATTAACACTGACCTTGCAATCCGAGGAAACAGACTTATATCAATTAAGGAAGCAGTAACAAGTTCACAAGACAACCTCAACAGAATTCAAGAAAATACTGATGCCTTAAAAGCGGAATATCAATCTGCCACAGAGAACTTTGAAAAAATTCAACAATCTACTACGCTAATTGAATCAGACACTGTTCAAATAGAAACAGAAAAAAATAAGGTAGAATCAATATATAATGAGGCGCAGGACTCACTTCGTCAGATTGAATCAAAAATAAACGGTTTACAAGAGTCATTGGATGGCAGTGTTACACAGTATAATACTTTAAAGCAGATGCAATCTTCCTATAGGGGATATTATTCTGGAGTAAGTGCAATTATGCAGGCAAAATCCCAATATCCCGATGAGTTTGGCGGAATATGTGGCGTAGTTGCTGAACTTATTCAAACAGATAACGAATTTGAAATTGCTATAGAAATTGCTCTTGGTAGTGCGATCCAAAATGTTATTGTTGAAACTGCAGAAGACGCAGATGCTGGTATCAGATTCCTCAAGAGAAACCAAGCAGGAAGGGTAACATTTATACCACTTGATATAATCCGTAGGAGAACTTTCTCTGACCATACACTTCTTGAAGAACCGGGAGTCATCGGTATTGCTGAAGAATTGGTGGATTTTGATTACAAATACCAGAGTGCAGTGCAACACCTATTAGGTAACACCCTCATTATTGAAAAATTGGATGATGCAATTGAAATAAAACGTAAATTCAGACCCAATGCTCGTATGGTTACCTTAGACGGTGAATTGATCAATACCTCTGGTGCTATTACCGGTGGTCATACTGAACAAAGGAAAACTGGTCTTCTAAGTCGTGTAAATGAATTGGATGTGTTAAAAAGTAAAATTGAGGAGCTTACCAGAATTAAAACTCAAAATCTTGAAAAACGTAAAGGTTACGCGTCAACAATTGCGGAAACACACCAAACTAAACAAAAACTCGCAACTCAACTTCAAGCCAAACAGATTGAAAAAGCTGCGATATTGAAAGATAAGGATCTGGCAGAACAGAACAT
>VYFM01000367.1 GCA_009842375.1 Candidatus Poribacteria bacterium
GACTGGATGCAAAACGTCACTGTGACGTGCAAAACGTCACAATTTTTAGCACATACTGATGAACGATGTCTTCTGGGTGTGTAAAGTCTTTGGCAAAAGTTTGGACTAAGGTGTTTCTTATGAGAAGTTTACCACTTTTTCTGACCAAATCGCAGATTATCACAGATTTCACGAATGATGGAGATATGTTTTCTATGTTTTCCTCGCTTTCAATGAATTGATGTTATTCTTTTGAAATGGGATTGGAAGGTGAAGACTCAGAAATCCGGGGGATGCTAAAAAGGCATTCATACCCGACGAATGCCAAACGCGCATTCGGCGTTGATTTGGGGGAACGCCTTAATGGCGTTCATCCTGTTGATTTCTTGATTTGGCGTTCATCCGCGCAATCCGCGATTCAGACAACACACATGCCAAAAACTTTACACACCCTGTGGAAAACGACATAAACCACTCTTGACATCACACTACCATTTTGCTAAAATTCCACTTATGACAACTGCTAAACCCATTCCAGAATTATTGTTTGAACGCATGCAACAAGATGACCTGCAACAAGTAATGACGATAGAAAATGAGTCTTTCCCTGATCCATGGCACATTTCCTTTTTTAGGAGATCTCTACATCCACGGAAAAAACACACGCATTTATATGTCGCACGACTAAACAACGAAGTTATCGGATATGTCGTTTTTTATATCAATTGTGGAGAAGCACATATAATGAATATTGCTGTCACCTCTGAATATAGACGTCGCGGTATAGCAAAATATCTACTTGCATCAGCTTTAGATATTGTCCAGCAGGACGAAGTAAACGAGATTTTTCTTGAGGTAGCTGTCAAGAACATAGCCGCCCGAAAACTATACAAACATTTCGGATTTGAAGTATATGGAATTCGCAAACGATACTATCCCAACGGTGGAGATGCTTATGTTTTGCGAAAAGAAGTACAACATTAATTTACGCTATTTGGATGGGCACGAGAACCCACCATTACAATGGGAATCGGTTTGTCGTAGATAGAACGCTACTAACAATTACTCCATTAGAAGGACTTAAATTTATGATATTTGATATAACGCGAAACGCTTTTTCCGCTTCCCCAGATGCAGATACACTTTCTCTTTCTATACGTAGGCAAGAGGCGCGCACAGTCGGTAGGAACGGGTGGCGTATCATTGAAGAAGAGGTAAATTGGCAAACAAACGAAACCGCAATAATTGTCGTTGACATGTGGAATAAACACTGGTCATGGGGTGCAACCGAACGCGTCAACATCATGGCACCGAGAATGAACATCGTCCTACAACGCGCAAGACAACAGGGTGTCCAGATAATACATGCCCCTTCCGATACAATGGATTTCTACAAGGATCATCCGGCACGTACCAGCATGTCCGATTATCCACAGGCTGAACCCCCACCGGAACGTGAAATGCCCGACCCACCTCAACCAGTTGATGCATCCGATGGTGGTTCTGACACAGGGGAAGCAGAAAGTTACAAAGCATGGCACCGTCAACATCCTGTAATTGAAATAGATAACGAAGATGCCATTAGCGATAACGGACAGGAGGTCTACAACCTACTCGCACACAAAGGCATTCAAAACCTAATCTTTATGGGAGTTCACACCAATATGTGTGTACTTGGACGTTCCTTTGCTATAAAGCCGATGGTAAAATGGGGTTTCAATGTAGTGTTAGCACGTGATCTAACTGACGCAATGTATAATCCATTCAAACCTCCCTATGTTAGCCACGAGGAAGGCACGCGCCTAATCATTGAATACATTGAGAAATTCTGGTGTCCTACAATCTTGAGTGGAGATCTCACCACCCCCGAACCAGAATAAAATACAATCTTGACAGAGACAGTATACCCATTTAGGGCTATTTCCTCTTGTCTATCACTTGTGTTAATGTTATTATAAACGCTAAAGAGCATCAATTAGGAGGATGTTTATGGAACTAACACAAGAACAGAAAGATACCTATCGAACTCAGGGGGTTCTAATCGTCAAAAACGCATTGACTGACGAAGACACCCAACCGGTTATTGACGAAATTGAAGATTGGATTTCAGAACGAGCCAACGATTTGATCCAACAAAGTAAGATAGAAGACCTACATGAAGACGAGCCATTTGATAAACGATTTGGAAAACTTCTTGCACAATCCGGTGAAATCGGTAGTGGAATGGATATAATGCACTATCGCGGCGAAGCTATCTTTGAGTTCATGAAAAACGACAATCTGTTAGATGTCATCGAAGGAATTGTCGGTCCTGAAATAACCTGCAACCCTATCCAACACGTGCGTGCAAAACCACCAGTCGTAGATGGAAACGCGAGTTGGGCAGGCGGGGTGCCGTGGCACCAAGACGCTGGCGTTATGATGGAAGAGGCTGAGGGTTCAAATGTTGTCACCTGTTGGCTACCGTTAGGTGATAGCACGATCGAAATGGGATGTCTTGAAGCATTACCGGGCATCACCGAAGACATTGGATACCTTACACATCAGAAAGAAGGCGGCACCATGATTGTTCCAGACCTGATGCCAGATGTTGAACCGATGATGCTCGAATGTTATCGTGGAGATGTCATCCTACTAAGCCGTTTTACACCGCACCGATCACAACCAAACAAATCCGACAGATGTCGCTGGTCGTTAGACCTACGTTTCCAAACAACAGGACATCATACAGGCAGAACAGCGCATCCAGATTTCGTCGTACGCAGCCGTAAGAATCCTGATACTGTTCTGAATGACCACGATGAGTGGTGTAACCTATGGATAGACGCATTTGCGAACCCGCGCGGTGTTGCAAAACATCGATCTATATAGACTAAGTTCAGACTTTATGTGCTGTGACACAATTATGTTGCATCTAAATCCGATCCCGTGATACCGTGATACATTCATAGTAGTTATATTGACAAGATAATAAGTACCAACAAAGTTAGTTAATGTTCTATTAGGACATAGGAGGTCGATTTTGACAAGAATTTTCTCATTTTTCCTAAGTCTGCTACTGGTAATGTGCATTAGCATGCCCGGTTTGGCAGAAATCTCAGAAGACACCATTGTTGCAGCGTGGTTATTTGATGGTGATGCTAAAGACATCTCTGTCAACGGTTTTGACGGTGAACCTCAGGGCGGAAAGTATGTTGATGGTATGATCGGACAAGCGATTGAACTCAACGGAACAAACGAATGGGTTAACATTACTAAGCGGATGGGTTCATTTGAAGAGATCACGTTTACACACTGGGTAAAATCTACTGGTAGAGATGGACAGTGGAGAGTCTTCTTTAATGTCAACGGTTGGAAAGACGGTGATATACATTACCAGCTGCATCCTGACAAAAGAGTTGAATTCTCTATACGCGCTAACCCTGGTGGAAATGATACATTCGCCAAGTTTGCAATAACAGGCGATCAAATGAACAAGTGGATTCATATCGCAACCGCGTACAGTGCTACGGAAAAGAAGATTCGCTTCTATATCAACGGCGAACTTAATGCTGAAAACGATTGGGGTGGAAACCCTGGTGTCCTTGACCCCGGCAGAATTGGGGACTGGGGCGGCAGTCGTCAGTGGCAAGGTCTTATTGATGAATTTGCCATCTTCAATACCGTCTTAAGCGAAGGTGATATAAATGCTCTCATGAATGACGGATTGGAAAGCGGACTCGCTGTTGATCCTAAGGACAAAATTGCTGTCACTTGGGGTAGTCTAAAAAAATAGCGTATCAGATATCCTAAACTCCGTACATTTACCCTCTACTTCAAGTTACGGGTGCGTTTCCTCGCACCTTTAACTTG
>VYFM01000719.1 GCA_009842375.1 Candidatus Poribacteria bacterium
ATCCAAGACTCACCGTTAATGCCATACCATATATCATACATCTTTCATCTATGTCAAATTGTGGATGATGGCACATATTAACAATACCTTTCTGTTCATTTCCCGCGCCAACCATCACAAAACATGCAGGGATTTTCTGTGAATAACAAGCAAAGTCCTCTCCACCTAAAATGGGTGATATTGGGTAATTCACATTCTCCTCTCCAACTAAACTATTGGCTGTAGATACAACCGTTTCAACACAAGGTTCATGATTGTAAGTTACAGGACACCCTTCTTGATAAGAAAATGTGTAAGTAGCATCGTGTACTTTTACGATCCCAGCAAGTAGGTTTTCTAACTGTGTCCTAACATGTTTTTGTACGTCTTTGTCCAAAGTCCGAACCGTTCCACCAAGTGTTACAGATGGTGGAATAACATTCTTGGCATCCCCTCCGTGAAATTGTGTGATACTGACGACTGCGGAATCTAACGGGTTTACATTTCTCGCAACAATTGATTGTGCTGCGTTAACAAACTGTACACCTAAAATTATTGGATCAATTGTTAGGTGTGGAAATGCAGCATGTCCACCCCTACCTGTTATCGTAATATCAAAAATATCTGATTGTGCCAACATTGGACCAGCACATGTCGCGTATTGACCGACGGGGAATAGTGGAAATACATGTATACCGTAAATTTCGTCAACATCGTCAAGCACACCATCGGATATCATCGCTTGTGCACCACCGGGGTACGCTTCCTCACATGGCTGAAAAACAAAACGGACATTTGCATTAAGTTCATCTTTGAAATGCGACAGAATTCTGGCTGTACCAATAAGCATCGCTGTATGTGCATCGTGTCCACACAAATGTGCTTTTCCATCAATCTTTGATTTATACGGAACATCCGTAAGTTCCTGAATAGGAAGGGCATCCATATCAGCACGTAGTGCTATCCTCTTCCTCGCACCAGACACCTCTAAATCGCCGACAACTCCCGTTTTTCCAATTCCCGTTTTTACATGCATACCAAGTGATTCAAGTTCCTTGGCTGCAATATCTGCCGTACGTTCAACGTCAAATCTCAATTCTGGATGTTGGTGAATATCACGGCGGATAGCAACGATGTCATTATATTGGTGATGACACTGTTCAAAAATCTGTTCTTTCAATTTTTCTTGCAATGGTATTTGCCTACTACTTTCTAATATGTTATTGTCCTGCGGAGGATGCTTTTGTGTCCCTTATCATTTTCGAGTCTGTAGATGACGGTGTAATTGCCAGGGATAGACAGAAAAGCATCAAAATTAAGTTCAGGAGTCATTTCAATTTTGGTTGATGTGTCATTTGGAATATCTCTTTTCTCTGTGAATGGTCCATAACATCTTTCACCTAAAGGGTTAAGAACTTTCCATGTCAATACTAACTGATTTGGACGAGGAGGGTTATTCACATAAACAGTTATTGTATCGCCAACAGTGCCACTATCTTTATTCAGTGTGCCCAATTTTGATAATATTTTTTCCGTTAATGTAATAGGTGGAATATATTCCAAATAACCTTTACCCGGAATTGCACGCCAGGTGCCGCCTGTCGCCATGGCAATCTGTTTAACCGGTAAATAATCAAGTCCGATCACCTCAACGCGAATCTTTTCCTTTTGTAAAGTCGCGATAGTTTCATCAAGACTATAGATTGACCTACCATCATAGTCTGCATCATGGAACGCAGCATCACTTGCGTACACAAAGAACCGTTGGGCATCAGGCCTAAAATTGATCTTCTCCACCGCTGTCATTAACGCATCTAAACCTGCTTCTGATATGTCTCCACCTCTGTTAACGTCTATCTTGAAAAGCCAATTTTTGAATTTTCCGAGATCATCCGTACGTCCATAGGTTTTGACCTTATCTGTAAATGTAACCAATCCAAAAGTAGCATCTCGTCCATCCCGCTCCAATGCATCAAATATATATCCAAAATAAGCACGAATGCCACGGATATTATCTACCATGCTTGCTGTCTCATCAAGCACAAAAACGACATCTACCTTATCTGATGTCGTTGCTGCAGCGAGTTGCATAGCGATGTCAGTCATCATTTTGACATATACACCTCCAACTTTGTTGCTACCCGATGTGCTTCCACCTCCCCAAGAATTAGACATTCCTGTTGTACGAAGGGCATCACCCCTACGACTACCATAATGTATATTTGGCGTGCCAGCGTTTAATGAGACATCGTTCAAACCTTTTTCTGCGTCTAACTTGATAATGTCTGTCTCATCTATTGATTTCGTTGATGTAGAATTAGTTGCTGATGAAATTGTGAACAATTCCCGGTCAAATTTTACACTTGTTGTATAGATGTTCGGCTTTTTATCAGTTTTTCTATTTCTTAGAATGGAATTGCTTTCTGAAACTGCCTCTTCTTTCTTATAGTTTTCTTGTTTATGAATTCTATCAGTTGGTGCATATTCATTCTCCTTTTCAATCGAAAGTAAATCTGTGTTAAAATCTACACTCGGTTTAGGAGGAGATGGTGGTTTCTCAACTTCATCAATGCTTGGTGCTTCACTCACATCTGGTATCGGAATATCAGGTTCTTCTGGTGGTTTCACGACATCCTGACGAGGCAACATTACTAAATTAACATCAAACTTACCACGAAATTTGGGCTGTGTTTCTTCGGTTTGAAAAAACCAAAATAACCCAAGCATTAGCACAATGTGGATAAGGATTGATAATAGAAGATAGGGGAATTTATTCTTTTTGTATAACATTATAGATTTTCATAAAGTAATTTATAAATGAAATTCAACAACATCACCATCATAGATAGCATCATTACGACTAACAGGTTGTCCATCGTGCCATTCAGGTCCCCATATCCGAGCAAATTTGAACTCCGCAAAATCTTTATGTAAACCAAGAGCAGCATCAAGCACAGTTGAACCGTTTGGAAGTACAATCGGATTATCTCGTTCTAAAGGCTTACCCGGTGCTTTAGGATAAATACGGACGATGTCCAATATGCTGTAAAGTCCTTGCAATAATTCATCTATACCTTCACCAGTCTCAGCAGATAGAGCATATATTGGCACAGTTTCACCATAAAATTCTTTAAGTATCTCTAACCTGTCTACTGCCCCAGGAGCATCCAACTGATTAGCAACGACTAAATATCCCTCCTTATCATCAACAGAGGCATCTCTTTGATCGTTGAAGACTGTTATTACCATCTCTAAGTCATCTAATAGACTATCGTTTGCAAGACTCACGACACCGAGACATAAATCTGCGTTCCTGACTAATGTCAAAACCGAAGGAGAGATAAAATCCTGCATAATTGACGGTGTATCAATTAGTTGAAATTGGATGTTTTCATAAGGAAGCATACCTACAACTGGAAGCGTTGTTGTATAAGGTGTGGGTGATACTTCAGTTTTTGCCTTCGTAAACTTACCGAGTATAGAGGATTTTCCACTATTCGGAGGACCTAACATCACAATTTGACCTGCCCCCTGCTTTGGGATATGTTCACTATACCCTTTCTTCCCAGACTTTTTACCGTCCTTGGCAGACCCACCTTTTTTTAATACTGCAATGCGTTTACGAAGATCCGATACTACTTTCTCTGTCCCTTTATGCTTCGGAACAATACGCAACATTTCCTCTAACAGACTCAAACGCTCCTCATCTGTCTTTGCTGCTTCATGCTGATGTTTGAGTTTATAGTAGGTAGGAGGTAGATTTGCAGGCATAATACACTCCATATCTTTTGGAATCTATTGTATATTCAGATAATATCAATGATACTTATGGCTGACAGTGGAGT
>VYFM01000244.1 GCA_009842375.1 Candidatus Poribacteria bacterium
CGTGCCTCCTTCCTGAACGACTTGAGGTCTTACTTGGACTCCACAGGCGTAACTTCCCGTCTATCCGACGGTAGTAGGTCTAAGGTTTATTGCAGCGTTAACATCTCTATCTATAGAGACATCACATTGACCGCAATGATATGTTCTCTCTTTTAGCGTCAAGTCATCTTTTTTGTGTCCACAACGGCTACAAGTTTTTGAGGATGCAAAGAACTGATCTGCTTCTGTTATAGGGATGCCGCGTGCTTCTGCTTTGGTCTTGAGTTTAGAGAGAAACCCACCTAACGCACTATCCGATAACGCCTTTGCCAGTTTCTTGTTCTTTAGCAGATGGGTAACCTTAAGTGTCTCAATACCGATAGCAGAAGCACGGTTGACGATTGCCGTGGTTGCTTTGTGGTGTGCATCGTTTCGGATGCAAGTGATACGATAGTGCAGACGTGCTATCTTGCGTTTCTGCTTAGACCAGTTATTTGACCTAAGCACTTGACGGCTCAACTTTCGTGCTTCTCGTTTGAGTTTTCTCTCATAACGTCTTAGCGGTCTTGGATTATCATATTTCGTCCCATCACTCAAGGTTGCCAATGTCCTGATACCCACGTCTATACCGATAACAGGGTGTGTTGAGTTATCAACGACTTCGGTGTCCTCTGTTGCCACGGTGATAGATGCAAACCAACGATGTGCCGTCCTTGAGATTGTTACCTTGATAAACCGACCCGCAAAACGTAAGGCTTGACGCATTTTGACCCATCCAATTTTGGGCAGCTTGATACGCTTGCCTTCTACTCGCACAGCTTGTTCATCTGTTGTCCAACTCTGTTTGTGTCCCCGTCCCTTGAACTTTGGAAACTTTGCGCGCTTGGATACCCAACTCGCAATCGCTTGTCCCAGATCCTTAATCGCATATAACGCAGCACGTTGATCTTGGGAACGCGTCCACTCATAACGTTTCTTTGTTTGATTAAAGTTCTTGTTGAGAGTTTGCCAAGATTGGAAGTTGTCTCCAGCTAAGCCGCTCTTAAAATCTGCTAACGCCTGGTTGTAGGCAAATCGCCTATAACCGCATTGCTGGGAAAACCAACGGCTTTGCTTAGAAGTTGGGTCTAATGTGATTTTATGTGTCCTGTATGTCATATCTGACCTCTGATGAAAACCTGACACCCGTGCTATCGGTGTGGCAGGTGATAGCACACCCCTACTGAGCCAGTTTTATAAGTATGCTACAAAATACCTCTAAAAGTCAAGTGTTTTGGACCCAAGCATAAATGCTTGGGATTGTCAGTTAATTCCCTTCATTGATTGTAATGATTATACACAAACGAATATGGTAGGAGAATTAGTCTGTGAAATCAAATTCCAAAACCTGATTATATCCCTGACGTTTCACTGTCACGCAATACACGGAAATATAGGATTGTCCCCGCAAGAACTATTGCCATAAGCATGAAAGATAGAGCAGAACCGAATGGAAAATCTCGGGCTGTTCTGAATTGTCTGTCAATTACGTTCCCAATATAACTTATTTTTCCCCCACCGAGTATATCAGGTGTTAGGAATGCACCAACAGTTGGTATAAAGACCAACAATGATCCTGCCAGAATTCCCGGTAGACTTAGTGGTAGGGTTATGTTCCAAAAGGCATGTCGCGGAGATGCCCCCAAATCCTTTGCAGCATCTATCAAAGACATATCCATCTGTTCTAATGCAGCATACAATGGAAGTATCATGAACGGTAGATAACCGTATACCAATCCTATCTGTACTGCAAAAGGTGTGTTGAGTATTTCAAGTGGTTGGATTTCTGGAAATAGGAGTGATATTAGGCTATTCAGAATACCTTCGGTGCGTAAAATCAGTATCCATGCGTAGGTGCGGATTAGAAAGTTTATCCAAAATGGGACGACTACAAGTAGCAACAGAACATCACGGAATTTCGGTTTGTAGATCGCCAAATAATATGCATAAGGATAGCCTACAAGAAGACATATTACTGTGCAGACGAATGCTGTTGATACTGATCGCCAAAGAATTCCAATATATATACCGTCAGACAAACGCAGATAGTTTTCCAGTGTGAAGTTCCACCGAACACCACCGTACGTGCCACGTTCCAGAAAACTATAGATGAATACCGAGATGAGTGGAAGAATGAAGAAACAGATTAGCCAGAGGATAACAGGGGAGAGTAGGATTAGAAGACGGGAATTAGTGTGAATTTTCTCAAGTAGAAATCTGAATAAGGTCATGATGCATCTTCTTAACAGATTGTATCAACAGAAACCCCGTGCGCTGCAAGAGCGGTTATATAATTTTTCCATCCCTTATCTATTGCCAATATAATGGTTGGTGTATTTCCATAATCCTTCTGGTAAGCAAGTGCAACTGCAATGAATTTCCTATCATCAGGGTCAAAACCATTTAACGCACTGTCGTTTGGAAACTCTTTGAATTCAGTGCCATTTCCCGCCAATGGAGTGATAGACACTATAGTGCAGAAATTAGGGTTATTTAGATTTTGCAGTAGAGTTTTCACAAATACATCACCTATCCCTTTTCGGGTGTTAGGTTTTGTATTATTTTTGTACTCATTTAGAATTCGCCAATAGTCGTCAATAATCACTTTTTCACGACAAGAGATAATCTGATGAATGCGATCTTGACAACGGTCTCTACAATCGGCACGTTTATCATCTGTATCATTTGCAATGACAATTACATTCGTATCTACAATAACAGCGTTCATTCACCCTCTATTCTCTTCTGGCGTTCCATTTGTGCATCAGTCATTGCGAATAGGTCCCCCATCTCATTACCAAAGAAGTTTTCTGGCCAGTTTTCAATATTACCGAACTCATCCATTTTTAACCGTTCAATATTAGAAACACCTTCCTCGTTACGACAAAAATAGAGGGCAGTTTGATCATTGTTAATTTTTTCTTCTGCAATTCTTCTCTGAATTCGTGTCAGCAAGTGTTCACTATGGCTTTCTACTAATATCTGGAGTTTGCGTTCGTTGACTACTTCTATCAGAAGATCAGCAAGCTGGGATTGCACCTTTGGATGCAGGTGTATACCGGGTTGTTCTAAAATCAACGTAGAACCTTCTGGTGCGTAGTAGCAAAGAACTAAAACCGGTAAAAATTGGGACAAACCAAAACCCGTATCTGCAAGTGCTATATTTGCCCCATTTTCTGTAAGTTGAATTCTAACTTCATAGTCTTTACCATCCTTCGAATCAATCCGTTCAAGTGAAAATGTGTAAGCCAAGTTCATTTCTCTTAGCCAATCTGATATCCTTTCCTCAATTGTCTTTTTATTTTCATCGCACAGAATAGTTTTTCTATCTATACGAGCGGAGAGAAGAGCGTCAATTGTCTTATCTCCCCAGCGTCCAATATCTTTAGGATGACTCCCTTCCCAATGGTAGAATCGTTGTGGATAATGACGAGTTGGACCAAGATAGAAAACATGTGAAAAGAGTTCTTCAAAAACAGATGTAAAATGATAGAAAAAAGGATCCTTATTCTGTAATGCTACCCCATAACAATTTTTTTGTCCTGAATCCTCATGTATGTTGTTAAAATCAACTGTGTCCAAACCTTCATATCTAATTTCTTTTCCGCTCCAAATTATCTTCATTTTCATTGGATCATTAATTGTATAACTTAGGTTTGGAACGAATAATTTTGTATATTGTTCCTGAATAGATGTATTGAAGGTGAAGCTATCAGTCTTAACTATTACATCTTGGAAAATATTAGAGTGGTTGATTATCAATGGTTCTTGCAATTTATAACCGAACTCCAATTCAAGCAATTC
>VYFM01000451.1 GCA_009842375.1 Candidatus Poribacteria bacterium
TTTATCTTTTTTTATTTTTTCTCTAACCCGTTTCATCTTTTCATCAAATTCTTTACGTTGAATTTTCCACTCTTCATCAGATAATGCACTCAGTTCTGCCGTGTACTCTTCTGGAGACTTTACCTTCGCTATAACCGCTTTGTATCCAGGTGAGTCCAAATACTTTTCTAACGCCTCTGGATCATCTGGATAGGTTTCCCAGACAGACTTTATAGCCTGACGATATCTATAATCTGCTATCTCAGCACTTGTAAGTTTTGGTTTAACTTTCGGTGTTTCCTCAACCTCAGATTTTGTGACTTCAGAAGTCTTCCGTATAATTTTATAGTTCTGGTTAAAATAAACAACACCGACGGTACTTCCGAGTAATATGAGTATCGCTAAAGCGATGAATATCCTACGTTTTGTCATTGTCGTCCCTCCTTATTTAGTGATCGCTGCGTTTGGACAGAGCGAACTGTTATCTCTACAAAAGTCTCAATTATATGAACTATAGATTGATATCTACATTCAGGAATTCTGAAAGTTTAGCACATTCATCTCGAATCCGGTCATTTTTATCTGAATCTTGTGCTTCATCATTCATCAGCGAAGCCATGAATTCTTGTGGATAGTGGGTTTTCAGATACGCCATCCTGTATGATAACAAAGAATATGTAATAGAATGCGATTTTAAAAAGGCATATCTTCCGAAGGATTTCAAGAAATCAAATATCTTCTCAGCTTCAACTTTGGTTATTCCATTTTCCAAAGCACCTACAATAAATTTTGACCGATGTTGATTGATTATATCTTCTTTCGTTTTCCCAAATGCTTCTCGGAGTATATCAGCTTCTCCAACCGTGTATCCAGCCAAATCGCATGCAATCTGCATGATCTGTTCCTGATATATGCATAGCCCGAAAGTAGACTTAAGTGCGCTTTCAAGTGAAGGATGCAAATATTCTATCGGTTGTACTCCATTTTTCCTATCAATAAACTGCTGCATCATACCACTTCTTATGGGACCAGGACGATAAAGTGGGACTATTGCCGAAAACACCTCAAAATTATCTGGTTTCAGCTGCGTAACTACATCATACATCCCTGGTGAAGTTTCCAGTTGAAATAAACCAGCAAGCAATCCCTCACTAATCAGGGAATAAGTCATTTTATCCTCAAGTGGAATATCTTCAAGTGCTATAATGTGCCCATGGTTTTCATGAATCATGTTTAAGCATTCAGCAATTTCTGAAAGACTACGAACACCAAGAGTGTCAAATTTTAGAATTCCCACATTTTCAACAGTTTTTCCTTCAAACTGAGTCGCAACTTCACCGTGTCTATCCTTGAATAATGGTGCATATTCAACAAGTGATCCTTTTGATATTGCTATCCCAGAGGCATGACAGGAGACGTGACGTTTCATACCTTCAAGTCTTTTACCAATTGCAATTAATTCACTAAATTCACTATTCTCGGCTAATGCTCTAAACTCCGGTACCGTTTCAATGACTTTATCCAAAGTGCTCTCCGGTAATGGAGGTATAAGTTCAGTTACCTTAACGATGTTTTCATAAGGAACTTCAAGTGCACGACCTACATCCTTTATAGAAGATTTTGCTCCGAATGTTGCAAAAGTAGCAATTTTTCCCACAGAATCGTGACCATATTTGTTCATTAGGTAATTTATCATATCGTCACGAGCGTTATTAGCTACATCAATATCAATGTCTGGTGGATTCAATTTATCAGGATTGATGAAGCGGTCGAACATACAACCGTGTTCCATTGGATTGAAACTGATGATATCCAAGGCATACGAGACAAGACTACTGGCAGCCGAACCACGTGCAGAACACAAATATCCCTGTTTGTTTGCATAAGCTACATAATCTGCTACAATAAGGAAATAGTCTACATAACCTGCCTGTTTAATCACATTGAGTTCGTATGTCAGTTGCTTGTGTGTTGGGTCGGAAAGATGTCCTCCAATTTTCTGTTTCAATCCATCATAACACAATTTTTCAAAGTAACTATCTTGTGTGAATCCCATAGGAACATCAAATTTGGGTATCACATTCCTATCGTAATCAAGTATAAGATTACATCTGTTGGCAATTTCTGTAGTATTGAATATTGCTTCAGGAGGAAAATCTTTGAAAGCATCTCTTATCTCGTCAATATTCTTAAAATAGAAATGTTCGTTAAATCGTTTTCGTTGAGGATCATTGACAGTCTTTTTCGTCTTGATACATTGAAGGATGTCATGCATACGGTGATCGGACTTTTTTAAATAATGACAGTCGTTAGTACCCACAATATTCAGGTTAAATTCATTTGCCAATTCAACCACCACTGGATATGTAGTTAACTCCTTATTAAGATAATGGTTTTGCACTTCAACAAATAGATTGTCCTCACCCATTATATCTTTCAAATATAATAGATTTCGGACTGCTTCATCCTTTTGGTCAGACCAGATTAATTTTGGTATCAATCCATTAATACATCCAGTCAATGCAATTATGCCACCGTGATATTCGCGGAGCATATCCAAGTCTATGCTGGGTTTTCTATCAAACCCTCTTGTATATCCGAGCGAAACCAATTCTAATAAATTTCGGTATCCAACTGCATCCTCTGCTAATAATGTTAGATGATACAGGATATTCTTGTTTTCTCCATTTGTCTTTACGCTATTTGCTGTAACATTCACCTCACATCCAACAATGGGATTTATTCCTGCTGATTTTGCAGTGTTGTAAAATTCCCAAGCACCAAACATGTTAGCATGGTCTGTGAGTGCAAGTGCAGGAGAACTGTTTTCTACTGCCCACTCAACCATATCTGGAATTCGACAAGTACTGTCTAAAAGACTATACTCACTGTGGTTATGTAAGTGAACAAATTCTGAGGAGTTTGATGGAGAAATGACATTGTCTTGTTCAGGTGAATCTCTACGATCTGTTTGTGTAGATGGTGAAGATGATCCTTTTCTCGATTCCGACCCACTTGCAATTATAGTTATAATTACTTCATCAGGACCTTCTAAGTGATCTTTATACACCAATCCGAAGATTGGTTGTGCTTTTTCTGTATTTTCCGAGACAACTCTCATAGTTGCATCTAATTCGGACATAGTATAATCTGGTGGAGAAGTTATCTTTACTATCATCCCAACAGAATCACTTAGACTGTTTTCATCAAGAATTGGAGAAGTCATTGCCTTCTCAGCAGCAATTTTGGCACGGTTTTCTCCACTCGCTTTTCCTATACCCATCAACACAGTACCTTGATCACGCATTACGTCTTCAATATCCTCAAAGTCTAAATTAATTTCTCCAGCTTCTGTGAGAATATCAGTTATCCCATTCATACCTTGGATCAGTAAATCATCACTTAATTTGTAAGCATCCTGCATCGGTATATCACTCTCAACTAATTCAAGAATACGTTGGTTAGGAACCACGATGAGGGAATCTGCACATGGCTGAGAATTGTCTTTGAGTACAATTATTCCTTGTTCTGCTTGAGAAACACGATGAACTCCTTCAGAATTGAACGGAGATGATACAAAACAGATTGTCAGTGCTCCCGAATCCCGCGCAAGTGACGACACTATAGGAACAACTGCTGTTCCTGTTCCACCACCCATTCCAGCAGTAATCATAACCAACTGAGCATCAGAAACGATAGATCGAAGTTGATCTATGTTTTCAGCAGCAGCTTTCTTGCCAAGTTCCACAATACCATCAGTTCCATTCCCACCCAACCTATTTCTACCTATTTGCACGGTCGTTGCACCATGACAATTACTGAGTGTCTCGTTATCTGTATC
>VYFM01000697.1 GCA_009842375.1 Candidatus Poribacteria bacterium
TCGTTATACATGGCTCAAGAAAGGTGTTGATGCAGTAACTGCTGATTCATCTATCTTTTCATCAGAGAATGCTACTGTTAGTTTAGGTGTTGGGAAAAACATGGTTAATTCTATTCGCCACTGGTGTAGTGTTGCTGGTCTAATTAAAACAGACAAATTACGAGGAAGTGGTTTTGTCCCTTCGGAATTAGGTAAACGAATTTTTTCTGACAATGGATTTGATCCCTATTTAGATGACCCTGCAACTTTATGGTTAATTCACTGGAAAATTGCTACCAATATGAACCAAGCGACAAGTTGGTATTGGGCATTTAACATAAACAAGGATATTCAATTCGATAGGAATTCCTTCAAACAAGAAATGTACGAATGGGTGACACACAACAATGGATCTATACGTAAGGCATCTGATAATACACTTGACCGTGATATCAATTGCTTTATCCGAACCTATTGTCAATCACGGAATAATGTTGGAGTTATTGAAGAGTCGTTTGATTGTCCGCTGGTTGAACTGAACCTAATTTCTGAACTACCAGAAAATCAAGGATATGAATTCCAACGTGGAGAAAAGGTGACATTGCCAATTGAAATATTCACCGCCACATTAATTGCTTTTTGGGTTCAACGTTTCAACGAAAGGGATTCACTTCCTTTTACAGACATTTTAAATGCACCTCTAAGTCCTGGTCGTATTTTCAAATTAGATGAAGACACTATGACACTATACCTTGAAAAACTTGACGAAATGACAGAGGGCGCGATGCACTATGATGAAACAGCTGACCTAAAGCAGGTTTACAGACATAGAGATGTAAATCCGATGCATCTAATAGAGAGGTATAATGGCTAACGTTCCATTGTCTGAACTTTTTCATGTAAAGGGTCGTTTTCGTCGTTCTGTGCATCTTGAACGCGACTTTTATAGTGAAAATGCGATTGATGGCTATGTCCTGACTGCTACTGCGCGTGAGATGTTATCACGGTTAATTTCAACGCTTGAAAATGAAGCAACATCAAAAGCATGGTCACTCACAGGTCCTTATGGATCTGGAAAGTCAGCGTTTGCTCTATTTGCTGCAAAACTATTTGGAAATTCCGATACACCTACAGCAAAACAGGCTATAGAACTATTAGAACGAAGTGATACCACTCTATATCAACGTTTCAATAACACAAACGGTAATGGAAGTGGGACACATCATGGATTCTGTCCTGTCCTTATTTCTGGAGAACGTGCACCACTTACACTTGCTCTTTTATGCGGTTTGGATCGCGGACTCTCAAATTCTAACGGATCAAATACATCAATATCACTTCGTCAGGAAATTAATGATCTATTGGAAACAAAAAACAAGGATTCTCTACCATCTGCTTCAAAAGTCACTGACCTATATGAAACAGCAACACACCAGATTTGTGACTCTGGTGGAGCAGGTCTGTTGCTCGTGATTGACGAATTGGGTAAGTTTCTTGAGTTTGCTGCTCAACATCCGTCACAAGGGGATATGTTTCTCCTTCAGAGTCTTGCTGAATTAGCAGACAGAAGTCAACAAACCCCTTTGTTCCTGATGACGATTCTGCATCAAGCATTTGAGGCGTATGCTAAACGCACTTCACAATCACAACGTGAAGAGTGGACAAAAGTTCAAGGTAGATTTGAAGACGTAGTTTTTACTGAACCCACTGAGCAGGTGCTTCGTTTAGTTGCAACAGCACTTGAAAATACATCGGATATAAACTATAATATTAATGTAAACAATGCATCCGAGTTAGGACTGATACCTCGCGAACTTGATAGACAAGAATTTAACCAACTATTACAAAGCTGCTTTCCTCTTCATCCTACAGTAACACTCCTCATTGGACCACTGTTTCGACGGTTTGCACAAAATGAACGGTCTCTGTTCTCATTTCTCAGTTCCAGTGAACCGTACGGATTACAAGATTTCCTTTCAAAACATCATTACGATGGATCATCTCTTCCCTTATACACTCTTGCTGACCTATATGACTATCTTGATGCTACACAAGGAAATGAAATTTTTAGTTCAAGTAACGGAAAAAAGTGGGCAGAAATTGAATCTGCATTAATGCAATTCAAAGACCCACTCGAAACAATTGTAAAACTGATCAAAACAATAGGTATACTTGGTATTGTTCGTGATGCATTACCTAAACTTAAAGCATCAGAGGATGTGCTTTACTATGCCTTAGATGATAATCGCATCGAATATTCCACCGAATTTTCAAATGCTCTTGATATCTTAGAGAATCGTTCAATTGTCTCTTACCGTCGTCACAACGACATTTATGTAATATGGGAAGGAAGCGATATTGACATTGAGGAACAGCTTAGTCAAGCAGAATTACACGTTGACACAACAGCAGCACTTGTAACGGATCTATCACGTTACATGCCAACCCGTCCTCTTGTCGCAAGACGACACCTATACCAAACAGGAACACTAAGGTACTTTACTATTCGCTATACCGATCTTGATAATTTTGATGCTGACCTAAATGAACCGCTTGAGGAGGCAGATGGACTTATACTTTATGCATTACCATCGGACGATTCTGAGGTTAAGCTACTAACAGAAAAGACAACTAATAGTGAGATTGCAGAAAGAATGGAAGTGTTAACTGCTATCCCACACTCCATTGGGTTTCTTAGCAATGCTGTAGCTCAACTTGCATACCTGCATTGGGTAAAAGAGAATACCTCTGAACTTGAAGGTGACGCTGTAGCAAGACGTGAACTGGAAAAACGTTTTACAGAAGTTGAACGCGAAGTTTCCGAAAGTTTATCAACAATATTTAATGCAGACAACAAAGAAATATGCATTTGGTACCATAAAGGACAACGGACAGAAATTGATTCCGAACGCGCAAGAAACGAATATCTTTCAAATATCTGTGATCAAGTATTCTACAATACACCTTTTATACGAAATGAACTTATAAATCGCAGTAAGATCTCTGGGGCATCAACAACCGCACGTAAAAAGTTAATACAAGCGATGCTTGAAAACGGGGATAAAGAGAACCTTGGTATAACGGGTTATCCACCTGAAATGAGTATCTATCGTTCCCTATTATTGAATTCAGGGATACACCGTAGTAAGTATCGCAAATGGGGGTTCCATCCGCCTACTAAAACAGACGACAAAAACAGAATGAAGTCTACATGGGATGAAATAGAGAAATTCCTTACTGAATGTGAAAGTAAACGGAAATCGGTTGTAGCATTTTATGATAATCTAATGAAACCACCATTCGGTGTGCGAAGTGGATCACTACCTATTTTGTTATGTGCTGTGATACTCCATTACAGAACAGAAATCGCACTCTATGAAAACGGTTCCTTTGTTGCCGATATGTCAATGCCAGTCTTTGAACGGTTGCTAAAAGCACCGCACAAATTCGAACTAAAGCGTATTCGGTTAGTTGGCATACGTTCAGAGTTTTTCACACAATTTTTACTGTTACTCAATCAACCTGTGGAACACAAAAATCCTGATCTATTGACAATTGTTACTCCTTTGATGCGGTTTATCGCTCAACTTCCTAACTACACTCATAAAACACAAGATTTAAGTGATGCAGCGAAAAATCTACGGCAAGTAGTGAACAAAGCAAGTGAACCTGATGAACTATTATTTAATCAGTTACCAGTAGCATTTGGTTTTCCAAATTTTGGTATAGAAAAAACAGACTCAGATATTCTTCCAGACTTTTTCAATACACTGCAAGACGCATTGTCCGAACTTGGAAGTGCTTACGATGTATTATTAAACTCACTTGAACGGATG
>VYFM01000064.1 GCA_009842375.1 Candidatus Poribacteria bacterium
GATATGGTATATTTGATACCAATATGAATAAATCGTTGACAGTCACTTTCAACGAATTATCATTAGCGTTTGTAGCAATAACAAATAACACAGATTTAGATATACATACAAGTATACAAAATAAGACATTTGTATGTAAAAGTGAACATCAACCAGAATCAGTAGTTCACAAAATAAAAAAACAGGTGGCAGGGAACCCGCCACCTGTCTGTTTGTCGTGTTACCCACTCGACCTCTAAAAGTTCACGGCAAGCGCACTCAACAGTGCATATTCCTGTTCCCATTTGTTCTGATACCGCTGATAACCAGCCTCAGCGCCGAACTCAAGAGACACAAAGTTACCCAAATCGCGCGACACAAAACTACCAAGAATTAATTGTTGTGTCTTGTCTTTGCCTGTCAGCTGCTGCACAAACTTTACTTTGCCCGAAACGCCAGACGGATGATCTACACCGGCATAACCCAAGAATTGCAGTGAGTTGCCTGCGGGAAAGGTAATACCTCGCTTTGGCATCTTGATGTTTTCAAGTCCGCGATCGTCCAGCGTGTTTGGATCAAAGCCTTGCTCCTCGAGGACATTACGCGCAGACACGCGACCGAATTCCCCTGAGTTCCGAGCAAAGACACCAACTCCAACATTCGCGTCAATACCGTTGATTTCAATATCTGGAGTCTGTAAAGCAGTACCAAAGTCTATCTGCTTGCCAAGCGTTGACCAAGAGTCTCCTCTCGCGCCACCGTCGCCAAAGAACTTCACACCAAACGAATAAACCGGCAGCACACCTTCAACGTGATATTTGCCTCTGACAATATCGCCAGATTGAAAAATTGCACTGGCGTGTCCGTCAATAACGCCAATCTTGAGAGGAACTGCACCGAGAATTCCCAAACCAGAATCGTTCACTACCCGATCAAAAGTGAAAGCCAGCGAGGTAGAGTCAACATCAGTTGGCAGCTGCGCCCAAACACCTCCTGCACTTGCAAGTAGCACCACAACCAACAAAGCAACAAAAGCCAGCATACGCGCAAAATCTAAGCTTTTCATCGTAAAATCTCCTTATTCAGATAAAATTGTTCGCGTCCGTTCAGACGCAGTTTTTTATTCGTGAGACACACCGTCCCAACCTTCATGCTCACGTTCCCAATTATCAGCCTGTCCATCAGGATGGGCAATGCGATGCCCGTGATATTTCCCGTGATGTGTGTGATGGAAAGTGTGAGAATGCATGCCAGTCTGTCTACCTCCAGCGACCCAATCGATATAATCCTGACTATCGTAGACCTTATCCTCTACAATAACAGGTGGTGTCTCTGGTGGAGTTTGGTAGATAACCACAGTCTCGGTAATGGTCACGGGAACTTCCACTGGAATTTCAATCACCTTCTCCACAATGACCTCCACTGGGACTTCCACAAAGACCTCTTTCTCGACAACCTTCTCCACGACAACCTCTTTAATGATTTCAACCGTTCTCTCAACAAAAACCTCTATTGGGACTTCGCGATCCACATATTCAGTAACAACCCGATCAACGACAACCTCAATAGGCACTTCCTTGATAACTTCCTCAATAACAACGGATTCTATAATCTTCTCAACGATAACCTCAATTCGCACTTCCCGAACAGCGATAAGTGTTTGTCCATCTTTTCCATCCTTACCGTCGCGTCCGTCCTTTCCGTCTATCCCGTCCACTCCGTCGTGTCCATCTTTTCCGTCTTGTCCATCGCGTCCAGGAATAGCTTTGACACAAACAGAATCGAATCCGTCATAAAGACAGATTGTATCCTTGCCCGCAGTCGAAAGCACATCATCGATGGACAAAAGTGGACGCGTATAAGGCACATCGCTACATCCAGTTAGCCAAAAAGCCAAGCCAAAATATATCACGATCGCAAGTATTGTGAGAAGTATGATTCCTTTTTCTACTCTATCCATTTATTCCACCTCCACATCAATCAGAATTAAATCTGGATGATAGTATTCAGTCCGTAAAACCGACACCGCAGAGATCTCAGTCGGAACTTCGTAATCGCCATATCGGATCAAAAGCAATCCGTCAGATATTTCTGCGACTAACGCCTTGAATTCCCCATCTGGGAAAGGGAGTTGCACATAAACCTCTGCTGACTGCGGAACTGCCTTCACAACCGTCACCGTCGGAACACGGACGACCTCCTCAACAGGAGACAATTCAGGGATATTTTCAACCAACCTATCAGGATCATCCGTGTCGACCGGTAACAACAAAATCGCAAGGATTACGACTTGGGGAACAAGTTGGGCAATCCACCCACAGACTCGCCACCATCTTGTTCCAGAACCTTTTTTGCTTCCTCCGTCTTGTCTGCCATCGACTTCCCCAGATTCGGAACTTCCAGCTTCGGTTTTGTTGCGTTTCCCAAATCCTCCAGCAGCTGCCGTTGCAGGTCAATCACTTCCCCCACAACCTCGTTTTGCTGTGCAACCGTATCAGACAATTTCACTACATTGATTGCCAATTCCCCAACATCGTTTTGTAGAGCCTCAAGCACCGCTAACGCTGCTGCCTTTTCCGCAGGCGGAATGTCGGGTTCTGATTCTTCGTCGCGACTGTCTTCTTCATCTTCCGTTGGTGTATCTTCTACAGGAGTGGCTTCTTCTTCAGTTTCTTCAGCTTCCTGCTGTCCTTGCACATATTCCAATAGCTCCTGATATGCGTTTGTTGCGCGAGTTATCCACTTCGGAGCCACATCAGCATGTTTTTCACGCTTACCGAGATCTGCATACCGAGCATTTACCAGATCCGTGAAATCGCGAGCAAACATCAAAATGTCTGTAGTTGTCTTTCCTTCAAAATAGGCTTGTACCGCGGCGGTTGTTCCACTTCCCCAAATACCATCGCAATCCGCAGCAGGCAAACCAACGAGCTGCTGCACAAATCGGATCACTGGCACAGGTGCAGGAAACGCAGCATCGCAATACACAAACCACAGAAGCTTCGGCAATGCCCAAAAGTCTCGCTTACCTGGGTGAGTAAAATACCAGTCTGTAAAATATGAAATATATGTCGCGACAATATCTGCAGGCAGCTCTTGGAATTGGGCAGGACTGTCATGCTCAATACTTGGATTGTCTTCGCAAAACTCATCCCATGCAACTTCGGTTATGCCAGCAAAACTTCCTTCTGGAGCGTTCCAACCACCTTCATGTAAATTGATTTTCGCAATCACGCCAGCCTTCTCGGTAATCGCATGTCCTGGGTCTTGCACCAGCGACATCAAATGTTCTTGAATTTGTTGTTCCTGAGTCATCCTACTGTTCCCCCTGTTTTGTTGTCTTTCCATTTCCGTTATCGCCCGACTTTCGAAACAACGCACCGACGATCACCAACCCGATCACTTCAAGAAGTCGATACACTTTTTCCGAAATCGCTGCTTCAGAAAAATCCTTAGCGAATGCAGAAAGAAAAATAAACGCTAACAACGCAATAACATACGCAAACGTAAAAATTGTAGAGTCAAAATCCTTGTTTGAAGCGAATAAAGACTTCATAAGAATCTCCTTAAACCGCATACGACAAGGCATGCGGCATTCATATTAACATGTAAAAATGAATTGATCCGTCAATCCCAAAGCGTTTCCACAGGGACTGACGCGGACTCTTCAAGGTCTGGTAAAATTATTTGTGTTCCAGGGGAGAACACCAGGGGTACATCCGCGAGATTTTGATTCGCGGAGAGAACCAGTTGAAGAATCTCATTGTTTATTTTACCATAGAAAGCCGATATTATTCCACTCAAATTGTCACCGTCAATGGTGCTATACACTTGTGCCATACCACTTTAACCCTATCGTGAAAGTCTGTTTGCGCGGAACGCCATGCCCCGCAGAAAACAAACTCTGCCCAGTATCCAACTCTTCAATCACCCAATAGCCGAGAGTATCTCCCGTCGCTGCAGTTAGCAAAAGAGGCTTCTGTTCTTTCATGGTATCTCGAACCTGATCAATACTCTCCGTTCCTACAGCACCACCAACCTCAGAAGCGAACTGCGGGAAAAACACACCTTGCAATCGAATCGTGTCATTGTTCCGTCCAGTTGCCTGCAACCGCTGATCATTGCCAACGATGTCATGCACAGCCCACCGAACCGAAGAAGACCGAGTCAACTCCTGATAAGCCAGCGTCGACACTTGAAACTGAAAATCACCAAGTTGTAATAACATACTGTTTCATGCTAAACTAAATATAGTGCCTACAATGTCACAAAAAGTTTCGATGAGACAGATGACGACTCTCCACACGCCATAGTTCCCCTCGTCAGGGAAGTCGACTTTGGGGTTATCAGGTACTCCGGCAAAATTCTGGTCTTTGTAGGCACGCTAATCAAAATACCTCGTCCTCTGCTCTTTTTCCATTTCCTTCAACAACATCGCCAACAGTTCCTCCGAATCCTGTCCCGGTTGTTGATTGATTGTGATATGATATACATTATTCACATCTCCCCGCTGCTGCCCTTGCTCCACAGGAACAGGAATCGGTTTCACATCAACCTGTACTGGTGGAGGTGGTTCATAAACATTAGAAATCTCCGCCGGTGTATTTTCCAATACTTGCGGCTCTGGGATATTCAACGCTGGCAATTCCGTTGTCTGCGGTGCGGGCATATTTATTTCAGGTGGTGGGTTATCTGCCAACTGAATCGTAGGACTAAACTGTGGAGTGTCCAAAACAAACTCAGGCAATTCAGGACTTCGCAAAACAGGACTTTTAATAATGGGTGCATCAGGCATCTCCAAACTTGGCGCGTCTGGCATTTCCATGCTCGGTGCATCGGGCATGGAGATCTGCGGAGTTTCCAAAGCAGGCAACTGTAAATCCGCAATCTGCACCTGCTCCACCATTTCCACTTCAGGGCTTTCCACTTTTGGAGCATCTGGTATCTCAATTTTAGGACTTTCCACCACTGGAACATCAGGCATTCGCACCACAGGCACGCGAAGATCGGGCATTGGTGGCACACTCACATCAATCCCACTTTCGGGCGTACGCACCACCAACCCGTCTTCAGGTGTCCGAGCAGGTAGCGATATTCCCGACGGCACCTCAGTTGTCGTTATCTTCTCAATTGTGTCAGTCTGCTTGTCGATCGTCCCTGTCTTTTCCGAGATAGTAGAAACCTTTTCTATGTTCTCTGTCTGTTTGTCCACAGTCGCGACCTTCTTTGAGATAGTATTGGTTTTGTCTGTGACCATCGTTGTGTTATCAGATATTTTTTCCAACGAGGCAGTCTTTTCTGAGAATGTCTCGGTTTTCTCAGATATTGTTGACACCTTCTCGGTGTTTTCAGTGTGCTTGTCCACAGTCGATACCCTTTCGGAGAGGGTATCAGTTTTCTCAGAAAGCGTTGATGCTTTTTCTATTTTTTCTGTTTGTTTGTCAATCGTAGCAGTCTTTTCCGAAACTGTCGCGACCGTCTCAATATTTTCCGTTTGCTTATTAATAGTCGCGGTTTTCTCCGAGATCGTAGTTGTGTTGTCCGTGATCTTCTCCAATGTCGCGGTCTTATCAGATATTTTCTCCGATATTGTCGTCGTAGTTTCCGACATATCAGATGCAAAATTGCCTTGTTTCAGCACATTCAGAATTTCGCTATTCACATCTGTCAACGTCTTAAAGCCTGCTTTAGTCACTTCTGTCAGGTCATCAACGCCAGAAAATTCCACATACTCTACAGCCGACATACTATCCACAGATCTGCCAACCTGTGCCTCCTGATTTACCAATTGCGTGTCAGGCATCTCTCCGAGTTTGAAATCCACCTGTTGTGTCATATTCTCCATTTCTATTTTGGGAGATTGTGCCTTAACATTCATATACGCGTCGGAGAAAGTCCAATCTGGTGTTACCATGTCAGCATGAACAGACATCTTCAACTGTTCATCAGAAATGTAATTGGGTTGTTCAAAATTCGGTTGCTCAAATTTGGGTTGCTTATATTCAGGCACCTCAGGAAGCATCCAATTGGGTTGTTTATATTCTGGCAGAGCAGACATATTAGGGGTAATTTCAGTAGTAACATTTTGACTCGGTATATCGGGAGTGTTCACATTGAGACTGATCCCTGCATTATCAAGTTCCTGTTTTGCCATGTCGCGTTCCTCGTTTTTCCTGCGGAAGAAATCGCGAACCCATTTGATCTTATCTCGAATCCAGTTCATCTTCTCTGTAATCCAATCAAAGAAATTCCCAACTTTTTCCTTTAGGAAATTCCATGTTCCCACAACACCACCGACAAGACCATCAAACACCCATCCGAACACGCTTCCGACACCTTTCCCAATACTTACCACCAAGTTGAAAAAACCTCCCAAAACTTTCCCAACAATTCCAAAAGTCCAGGAGAAAGCATCAACAACAAACTTACCAACACCTCCAAAGTTGTTAATTATGAATTCCCCGATTCTCCCAAAAATTCCCATAACGAAATTTCCAATTCCCGAAAAAATATTTGATACATTCTCTCCGAAGTTACCAAAGAAGTCTATGACAGACCCCACGACGAATTTCACAATTTCCCAAACCATACTCCCAAACATTTTCACAGTTTCCACAGTCGCGAAAAATGCGCCTTTTACTTTCTCCCAGTTCGCGACAATCAGAGCAACACCAGCACCTACAACCGCGACAATTGCAGCAATAACAGCAGCAACAGGAGCAGTAATCGTTCCCACTACCGCCAAGATAGATGTCCCCAGGGCAGTTAGAATACCAGAAACTGACCCAATCGCGCCACCGATATAAGCAAACACACTTCCCGCCGTCGCACCGAGACCGGTAAACGCACCAGAAACTGGAGCCAAGAACGAAAGCAGACCTCCCAACGCGGGTGCAGCTTTAGAAACGACACCCATTGTTTTTGTCCCTAAACTTTTCCCAACATTTCCCACATTCGGCAAACTGGGAGGAGTTGGGAACGCCATTTGGGCTGCACCTTTCAGTTTCCCGAAAGTTCCCGCGAGAAGATTATAGGAAGCGTTTACAGCTAAAATCGGAGTTTGTAGAGCCTTCCACCCGATAAACGCAGCAGCGAGCCACGCCAACAATTTCGTGTTACCACCGGCAAACCCGCCAAGCGTGTCAAGGAGTTGCGTAAAAATCCCAAGTGTTGCCATTGCCACAGGTTTTATTGTTTCCCAAACTCCTCTCAAATCTTCCCAGAAATTCTTGAGAAATTGCTTGATAGACGATCCCCTGTCGCGAAAATAACCAAATATCATCTTTCCAATATCTATCCCGACCGACGCGATTGCACCAAGTCCGTCTACGAAACCCTTTGCGAAAGATGATATTTGAGTTTTATGATCTTGAATGAAATTGATAAACCTTCCGACTCCCTCGGTCATTCCATCGAAAAGCCTAATAAAGTTCTCATCATCGTCAAATATCTTGAATAGGTTGAGACCCAATGACTCGATAGCACTTTGGAATCGTTTCTGCGAAGCAAATAGAGTCTCGCTATGAATCGCAAACTTCTCGTCCAGTGTGCCAGTTTTACCGATGCCATCAATACTCTCAGAGATTCGTTCATGTCCCGTAATCATCTGTCCGATAGCGTTCGCGTATCGCGTATCAAAAATCTCACCGAGAGCCGTAAGCCCAACCGTAGAAATCTTGTTCTCGTCTGTGATATAACCCAACTCCGTGAAAGACCTGTTGAATTCGCTCAGAATAGTTTTTATCTCTTTGAGCCGTCCCTGTTCGTCAGCAATATCGATTCCGAGCAGATCAAACGCCTGTTGTTTCCCTGCAGCCAGTTTGCCATGCGCAGCCTCAGCAAGCGTAAGCGGAAACCGCCTCAGCGTTATTCCCACAGTTTCCGCTTGCACGCCGGTATCAGCGAGAATACCTGCGATTGCAAGGAAGTCTTTGGTATTCCATCGCTCAAGCCCAGCAAATCCTGCCAAAGCCTTACCAGCGATAAACCCAAAATCTTCAATCTGCAATTTAGATTGTGATGTCGCATTGGAGAGTTCCTCCTGGAGTTTTATCGCATCCGCAAGTTCCGTGTTGGTCGCATTGATAAAGGTTCGCGTAACACCCCAAGCCGTTCCCAAATCCTTCTGCTCAGCCACAGCGAATTTCAGCAAATCACCAAATCCCTTCATTTCGGAGTTGACTTCCTGCCCGTCTTTTTTCATAGAGACAAGCAACTCCCCGATCTCCGTCGCGGTAAATCGAGTTTGACTCGCAAACTTTAAAATCTGGTCACTAATCAAAGGGATTTCCTGCTGATCTACACCTTCGGCGCGTAACGTGTTCAGAAGTTGGTTGAAATTCGTATAGGTTTCAAAACTGCGATACGCGGCATAACCCCCACCGATAGCAGCACCAGCAGCAGCATATCCGAGCCTGCGTCCCATAGGTGCAACCCGTTGACGCAACTGATCCATCTGATTCCGTCCTCTGTTGTAGCGATCCCGTGCTGCCCGCAGAGAGTTCAGTCGTCTTTCTTGTTTTGCAAGTTGTGTGTTCACCTGTTCAATTTTCTCAAGCCAGGGTCGCACACTTTTGCCCATAGACCTTGCATGATCCGCCAACTGTTCAAAGTTTCGAGATTGTCTCCGGAGAGATCGGATAACATCGTGCGTTTCTTCAATCTGAGCATTTGTATTACGAAACGCACTGGACACCGTCCGTCCGACCGACTGGAAGCCAGAACGCAGCGATCGTGTCAGTTTTCCCGCAGTGCCAGACATCTGATCCATCCGAGCATTCATTCTCTTAAAATAAGAATCCACCTGCCCCATAGATGAAAAACCGCGACCGATATTATTCATCGACCGCGATGTCTTGGCAATATGCGAGTCCACAGACTTGAATGTCCTTCTAAAAGACGACCCAAGCCCAGCCTCAATACTCAGTTCCGCAGATAGTCTTTGATTCTGTGCCATTACATTTCCCTACGGTTTGGGGAATTCCCTTTTTTGCTTGTATGTATTTCTTTCACAGTGCTATACCAATCCAGCAATTCCACCACAGGCAAATTCCATAATTCCTTTACAGACCAACCCGTATAATAAGCGACGAAGAGGCAGATTTTCTTACAATCCTCAACGCCTAATCGCTGAAACCCCAGATCACAGACCCCAACCTTGTATAATCTCGCAAATGCAGAGCCTGTATTTCAGTTTCTGTTACATTACAGCATTCTGCAAAAAAGCGATTTGTCCGAGACGCTTCACTTCCTTTCATTCCTTGATTGCGCGACAACTGCCCACCGGTCGGAGGGTTAATTGTAAGTTCTTGTAACTCCTCTTTATCCGCAAAAGGAATCGGCACAGTCAACTCCAGGATAACGCCTTCCACCTGATCTTCAGGGGACAAAAACGGTTCAAATTCCTCTCCATCTTGATTGTTTCTGTTTGGGATGTATTCTGATTTACTAATTTTACGCATATTTCACCTCAAAAATAGATGTTGGGCGAGGTATCTCTACCCCGCCAAGTCTAAAACTAAGAACCAATTGCAGCCCGAATTTCAGCAAGACGATCTGTCCCATCGATGATCCGCTGGTTATTGACAACGTCAATCTCATATTTTACTTCACCGTCGAGCGTCATCTTGTAAAAGTTCGGGTTCATAGTGAGAGTCACTCTCGGAAGTTCACCACGACCTTGTAATTCGTCATGTTCAATTGTGGTCACCAGTCCTGTCATTTCATAGACAACAGACTTCACCGTGCCGTCGTAGTTTTCCAATGCACCGCGCACTTCGAGTCGAGTATCAGGTTTGCCAGAACCCCACGCACCGATAATGTCAGGTTGGATACCTTTTGTCATCAGAGAACATTCCATCTTTTCCTGTCCCGTTTCCACGTCAACATACCCGTCCATCCCACCTGCTCGGAATTCCTCCGTCTCGGATGTCACAGTGGGAGGTTCAAATCCGTCAATAGTCCCTTGCAGCACCACGCCATTGATAAAAGCGTTGATACTTTTGAACTGCTGGATGATATTCGCCATCGTTTTATCTCCTTATATTAGTGCGAGGCATTTATTGGGTCAGCCCCGCAAAGACCCATCTCTTGGGTTATACCTAAAAGTCTAAGCAGCCAAACTGGTCAAATACTCATTCGTAAGATTTATCTTCAAGGTGATCTCCTGGGCAGGATACACCGGCGTATACTTGATATTAAAGAAAACCTTACCGAGAGCGATGTTAGCAGGAGTATTCAAATCCGCATCTGGATAACACTCCCCACCGATCAACGCACCCAGAGCTACAAGTCCACGAATAAAATCGTTACATGCCTGTGTCACTGCGGAAAGGAAGTTTTTCGTAATACCGCGGTCAACAGCCCAGAGCAAACTCCGCTGGAGAGAATCCGCCAAAACATCCTGCGTCCGTTGCACATTCACGAATTTCAAGTGTGCATCCGTAGTCGCTGGCGTTTCATTACCCCAGAACCGATACCCGCCACCCTCATTGATAATCGTAAATATATTGTTATCATTCAGGAGTTGCGCGCGAGAATTCGCATCACCAGCGGTATAATCAATTGCACGGCTTGTCCCAAGTACATTCCGCAGTGGTTTATTAGAAGGACTTTGCCAGAACCCGTTCCGAGCATCATTCCAAGCAAACAAGCCCGCAACAAAACCACTTGCAGCCTGATCTACAACACCAGCTTCGTCGGCAATTCGCACACCTGGGTCAACCACAACAGCACGCGTAGAATCAAAATCAGCGATATATGTCACCGCGTCGGCGTGGCTTGTGTTTGGTCCATCTATAATAGCGATTGCTTTCAGCCGTTCCGCCACTGTCACCATAGCAGTAGCTAATCCGTTAGCAGCATTCAACGGTCGACTTCTTGTGTCTAAGCCTGGGGCACATAGAATCCTCGGTTGCCTACCCACAACAGACTTCGCACCAAGAGCAGCATAAATGCCTGTCTGTTCAGAAGCATCACCGATAGCGTTTGCGCGCGTCTGTGCGTTACCATCTACAGCAGTAGCAGCGATCCGTTCCAGATCGTAATCCGTGCCATCCGTGACTCCCGTCACCGCGGCATCCGAATTAATCTCAATACGGTCGTTTGTCGTGTCGTAAGTGCCTTTCAAGGTATAAGTGTGGATCACACTTCCACCACCATCAGGTTCAACCGAGATCTGCTGACCCACCACGTAAGCAGCTAACTTCGTCTCGTCCGCAGACGTGATATTCTTGAAAGCGAGATACTTTTTGCCAGAATCCGATATAATCGCCCAACGCACATCATTACCAGAAAGTGCGGTCACCGCAGATTGTGTGTTTGCATTCGAGAACTTAGCCACCGTCAAAGCATCTGCCAGAACCGCCGCTACATCAGATGCCTCCTCAACAATCACCATTGCCACCGTCGCACTCCCTTGAGCATAAATGGAATCCAATGCCTTCGGTAAAGTCCCATCAGTGCCAAGATCGTCGCTCGGAGCATCACTCCGTTTCGTCAGCAGAAAAGGCTTGTTATACAAAATATTCGTCCCATCGCCATATACACCAACATCCGCGCCGGGCGCGGTTCCCAAGCAAAAAATAGTAGACGCGTCCACCGTCTCCACACTTGGAGGGCTTAGCGTTCCAAGTTTAATGTTCACACCATGTGCCATCGTTTCATCTCCTTTTTTGTTATTAATATGTCACTGCTGTTAATTGAAAACTAATATATCCCGTTCGCGAAGACGGATTAGTAGGGTTAGTGTTCCTTAATGTTGCTGGTACATATATAACAGTGTTATTGTTCACTGTTGTTATTACCTTTTCCCCGACATTCGTAAATCCTGAACTGTTATAAGTGTTTGAATGTAGTATTTCCCAAATACCGTTTAGTTGAATGCCAACATTATCTGTAATCGATTGTCCCGCATTAAGGTGCCTCGTTCGTGATACCCTAACATCAAGGATAAGCAAATGTTCTAATTCTAATCCGTCAACAGTATTGGACGAAACAGCTGAATTGTATCCAGATACAGTCGGCAATGGGAACAGACCGTTTAATTTTTCAGATAACGTACTGGGGGTTATATATTTTTCATTGTTTGTTCCTGTGTTTACTTCCGACGTTGTAGCTTTTATAGCAGTCCCTCGCTGACTCGTAGTGGCTTGCGCATTGCTATGCCGCAGCAATGCCAACGTCTTTTCACTTGTCATTGCCCGCGTATCATCCGTTCCGCCAGTTGCTTCACTCGTGGTCGCAATTTCAATAGACCCTCGCCTGCTTTCTGTAGCATTTCTTGCGTTAATCGCAGCATCAGTGCGTAAGGGAGTCATATATTTTTGGTTATTCGTTCGCGCTGTTGCCTCCGAGGAAGTCGCTTTCGCAACAAGTCCTGTCCGTGTCTCTGTCGCTGTCCGAGAACTCAATCCTGCAGGAGAGACCGCCTTATCAGTTACCGTGCCAGCCTGCACTTCAGGATTAGTCGCAAAGTCCACGCCTCCAATATCAAGCGCGTTCAGCGCAGCCTGTAATCCAGCTGGAGTCACAGCAACAGTCGCCAGTGCTCCAGCTTCTGCTTCTCCGATCGTAGACAATCGCACAATTCCAGCCACTGTCGTAGATGCAGCACCAGGGGCAGGAGGAATAACCAAAGCTTCAAGTTGTGCTTTTAGCCAAGCCGTCCTGTTCACCAACGCCCGATACGCATAGTTTGCTGGAGAGTTCACCTGTCCCGATATTTCAGGATTACCACCAAGCACAGGATCATTTGTTTCAATTATTCGCACAGAATCAAAAGATTGTGTTTCTGCAAAATTCGCCATATCTACCCCTACTGTGTCGTAATAACCCCATAAGTAAACATTCCGTCATACTGAATTGTCCCATCATACGGATGCACCGTTTCAGAGCTAAAACTCGTCAAGTTACACCGCAACGGAGCTGTCCCCTCAATTAATTTCTCCAAAGCATTTGCATTCGCGATTGACAAAGGGGATTCCATTACAATCCGATAGTTAGCCCAATGTCCATCTGTTCCTTCCCGGATTCCGTTCATAGTTGCCAACCTGTAACCCAAAGCCTCCACCACAGCCTTGATACTTCCAATCGTCCCTTTCTTCTTATGGATCTCCAGAGACTTCTTGATAAAATTCCGTCTCTGCGTCTCCGAGAAATCCACAGCGTCCCCATGCACACTCATTGAGCATTCCAAATAAGCGAGCATTTCAGACGGACAGGTATCCGCATTCCACAAATGACGCACAGGAATATCACCCTCATAAAGCAGTGCGTTCTTTTGTCTTTGGGAGTAAATATCCACCAGATCCGCCTCCAATCGCGACGCACTTCTCGGCAGCACCGTCACAGGCTTAGGTGAATAAACAGGATTCACACGGATAGAAAACTCCAGAAACGCAGTCACTCCCTCCCCATCCGTAGCAATCCAGCGGAAAGTCATAGCCTCAAACGCCTCAGACGGAAGCCCAGAAAGTCGACGAGTTCCCAAATTCAGATTCACACCGGCTGGCAGCACTGTAGGCGAAAGCGAATATGTAATTGTCCCCACGCCACCCATCGCACGCGGCAAGGTTTCAGAAACCGCGACCTCTTCTGTCCAAACTTTATTGGCAATATCTGCAGGAACAAAGGCAATCGCATCGGCTGTCACAACAATTGTAAAAGTCAACTCAACGGAGGTGTTTTCCGTGTCTGTCGCAGTATATGTAAAAGTTGCCAGAGAAAACCGACCCGTAGTCGTCCCAGCCAATTTCCGTGTCGCCTCTGTAAACGTCAAACCCCCAGGCAGCACGGGAGAAAGAAAATAAGTATTTGCTCCCACCCCACCACTTGCTTCAGGCAGAGTCACATCAACGGTAGCCCCAACTCCTACATTTATATTCGCGATTGTTGCGCCATCAAAACTCAACGCCATAACATTCCTCGCTTATGCCAATGTTATACTTACCGCACTCGCCACTGGAACTTCAGGCACCAGGGGAGTAGTCTCCAAACCTGTCTGCGGAACAATATTTGCAGTTGGGGAAGCCAAACTAATCTCACTCACCGCATCCGTAATCAGAGCTGCGTAAATATGCGATAGAGGTATATCCCTCCCGATAATTTTTCTCTGCTCAACAAATTCGTTCGCTCTTTTCTGGATGTCTGCCAACACCGTATTACCATCTAACCCAACAACAGGCGTGATCTCCGCAGTAAGCGCGTAAGATTCAATTCCCACAGCCGACACCACCAACGAATCACACAGAAACCGTCTATCATCGTGATTTAGATAATTTTCCACCGCTGTCAAAAGCGTTTGCGAGGGAACAGCTGTAACATTATTTGCCTGCACATATACCGTAATTTCTCCATCTGCTGTTCTTACGGCTCGTGCATCTTGCACATCCACCGACGCGTCCAGAGCATATCTCCGATACCACTCGCGACTTCCCGGTGCAACCGCTTCCAGAGCGTTCAAAATTCTGTCCCGCAGATGTCTGTCCGTTTCCAATTCCTCAGCAATAGGGGGGTCAGCGTTAGGATCACCCTCCACAATTACATTCCGCGTAATCCCAAAAAGCACCGCAATATTATCAAGGTCAGAACCGACAGCGTGGGTTGCTAAAACAGCCCTTGCAGCATCATTGATCCGTTTCCGAGTCATAACCTCCTGCCAAGCCATCGCTTGTAAAATCGAGTATGCAGGATCACCCTCCACAATACTGGAATAGTTAGGATTCCGAGCGAGGAACTCCGTCAACAGAGCAGAAAATATGATGTCAAAATCAAGTGTTTCCAGCACATCAGGCGCGGGCAACGCGGCTAATTCGGATGCCATCGATAGAGACCTCCTCCCCTTGATATATCGCTTTCACAATCAAAATAATCTCCCCAGGTTTGCGATCTTCTACCTGCACATTCAAAGTCCTCAAACGCGGTTCCCATTTAGACAAAGCGTCGTGTGTAGCAGCATAAATACGCAAATTCGTTGCGTCATTCATCGGGGCATCCACAAGGTCAAATAACTCCGAACCAAATTCAGGACGCATCACTCGCGACCCAAGCGGAGTCTCAAGAATCATCTGAATTGACTGCAGCAAATGCTCCCGATCGTCCAAAAGTTTCCCTGTGTCCCGATCCATCCCTTGCATTATGCATCCTCAATCGTAAGCCACCGCTTCACAACATTCCCTTTAGCGTTTAAAACCCGATATTCCGCCCCTGTTTTCCCCGAGTCCTCTAAAATAATTGTGCGATTGGTGGGGTCAAGCAGCCAAATTACATGTTCGCAGATAAGACTCCCGATTTTCGTATGATCTCGTCCACCTTCTATCATAAGCCTACGAAACGCATCCGTATTCTCAACAGAGAACCGATCTGAAACCCGAAACGACAAAGAAACCACAATTTCACGCACAGACAGAACACCTTCACCTATTTCCTTCCGTTGCACCGTGTAAGTTTCCAGTTTCGGCAACGTTCCGTGTATCCGCTTGTTGTCATACTGCTTGTCAAATTTCTGTGCTTTACCATCAGTGTTTTCCAACGTGTCAATATCAACCCATTCCGATTCCATTGTCCTTGGGGTAGACCGTTCCTCATGTTCAATTTTTAACTCACCAAAGTCCACTTCAGTCCCTTGCCCCAAGTACCGAGCAATCGCAGAAATATGCGGAAGCGCAGCCTGCTGAAACATATCAAAACCTTCCTGATCTGTTCTTACCTTATACGGCATCTGTTCCCTCCTTAGCCTTTCATTATCATAACAACCAATTGACCAATCAACACAAGTCCACCGATGACACTCCCGATCACCATAAGCATCTTGGTTTGACCTCGCATAAACGAGAGTTCCTCCTTGATAGCCTGGATTTCCTCTCGATGCTTTTTGATTTCAAGGTCGTGTTCCGCAACTTTCAGGTGATCATTGTCCATAAAGGCTTCCACCCGTGTCATAGCATTGCAGAGTTTGTCAACTTTTTCGTCTATGTCCTTAACCCAATTTCCCAATGAAGCTTTGTTTTCTTCAGACATTTATAATCTCCTTTAACTCGTCGCAACCCATGCAATTGGCGTGGTCGGAACACCGTTCCACTGGAATGCACCAGCCTTTACGTTAAAAACTGGCGAAGTCAACACAACACTACTCGCGCTCATCGCAATTTTCACAGTCGGACTCAACTCAACATTAATCGCTGTCGGCGTAACCTCAATCTTCGTCGTTGTCCCCATATTTATGATTACTTTGCCCGATGTCCGCTTGATTTCTGTTTCGTTCGCGTTCTGCTTGATGTGGCTCGTTTCGAAGGTGTCCTTGATTTCCGTTTCGTTCGTTTCGCGCCTATAGTTGTCGCTATCACCGACTTTGAGTTTGTGCTTGTGAGAACCAACGTTAACCTCCTCTTCTGTACCGTCGCGGTAAAACCTTTTATGTAATTCAAGACTGGACTCTTTTGCGGGATACCTTCTATAAAATATCGCCGGTAGAAACACCGAATTCCCAACATCTCCCGACGGAGCAAGCAAAAACCCCAACTCTCCAACAGACGGCAGCCAATATGTCTGATCTTCCCCTGCCCGCATCGTCATAAACGGGATTCGCTCTATAAGCAGGTCGTTATCAAACCTAACATCAACCAACGCCTCAGTCTCGTGGACAACCGCCACCTGTGCGATCCGCAGCAGGTTTTCAACCTTTTTCTCCAGTTCTGAGAGTCTGCGGTCGCGTTCCTCAATCGGATTCGGCATTCAATACCACCCTTTCATAAACATGTTCAAATTCTGTCCCCGTTTTCGGATCAAAACCAACAAACACTTCACTGGGGGGCTTCGTAATTCCAAAGTCACCATCAAGGCACACATCATCGACAAACCCTATAAGTGCGTCCTGTTTAAAATGGACAGCCCAAGCGATATAAGCATGATCCGCACTATGCAACCCAGGAATTGACACAATATCAACAACCTGAGCGGGACCAACAGGCGCACCGTATTTCGCCTGATGCAAAATCGCAGCAACACCCAACGCATAGATCCGCACCAGCAAGTTGCTTTTGTTCACAGATTCCCCCATAATGATATAGGCGGACATTTCAAACGTCACAGCGAGTTGTCCTGTCGCAGGATTCTCTGTCCCATCTTCCGCAGGAACAATCCGATCCATATCAAGCAAAAGTGCGGGAACAGGAACATCAACTATCTCAATATCTCCAGTAAAACTCGCTCCGCTTACAGGATACGCCTTGACATGCTTAAACTCAGGCAACGTAAACCCAAAATCTTCATATAGAGGGGCATCTTTGTTGCTAACCATCTCAGGCATTTTCGCAGACACATACCGCAAAACAGCCGTCATATACCTACCAATCTGAATATGTCCTTTTGGGTGAACAAGTTGATTCATGCGTTATGTCCTATAAAATTTTCTACGCGCACCCTTGCCAGACAAAGACGCACCAATCTGCTTCCGAAACTCGCTATCAGATTGAAAATGATGCAACAGTTGTGCAGGCAGATCAGGCACAATATGACGATCAAGGTAATCAGCAGCTTGTTCAGCAATCGGAATCGTCATCTCAACAAGTTTCCCGTTCTCATTCCGATAAATCCGACTCCGCTTTGCACCAGCATGACGAACCAGAAACGCGCCCTGGAAATGCTGCCCGCGAAAATCAACACCTGTAGGGGTCCGTTTCGGTCGTCCAGCAGCAAACTCGCTTGCCCACAGGTCGTTAAGACCAATCCAGATTCCAGTTTTCATGTCTCCAACTTCCGAGAACAGAGGACGCACACGTTTACGGAGAGTTGTTGTCCGTCTCAAATCGCTAATCCCAAGCTTGCTTTTACCAATAGCAGCCCGTGCCGTGCCAGCAGTCCGTTTCACAGCCCGCTTCAAACTCGCACGATACTGTTTTTCTGTCAGTCGCAACCGCTTCCGAATATCGTCAAGATGTCTGTGATCAACCTCAATATTAAACATCAGTAATAATCCTTTTGCTGTGGCAGTGTAACAGCGTCTTCAGAAGGTTCGTCCTGCGTCAACTCGTCAACCAGTAAAATACGGGCAATTCCCGTTCCGTCGTGCTTCGGTTGCCCTTCCACACGATAGGTTTTTTGGTTGCCGTCCTCATCCGTAATAAACAGAAAGTGGTTATGCCTAAGTGCTTCCACAGGCGGACTCCATTTCGTCATAAAAACAGGATTTGTCGCGACAATCAAATAACTCCCCAGCTGTGCAGCAGCGTAAGGGTCTTCAAAAATACCCGTAATCTTCGTTCGCTGATTCTGCGGAGAAGTCCGTTCTGGACTAATCTCCACCTCAATAGCGAAATCTTTCGTATTAAAAAAGACATCAAGGTTTTCTTCAAAAGCCATTTTATGCCTTAGTTACATGCACCATAGAATTCGGACGATACACCGCCACATCAACCATGTTTTCAGCAGTGATACGGATAATCCCTTCTTTGTCCTCCGAGTATGGGTTCTCAAGAAGTTCAATTCCTGTCCACAAGCCCAGCGCAGCGTCCTTCCAATCGCAGAAAAAGAAGTCGTCGTGTTTAACATTTGTAGAGCGATAAGCAGGATATTCACCGAGTAACATATCATCGCGAGAAAGCAAAGGCTCATCTGTATAGTCCCCGAAAAATTTAACATTTTTCATGTATCTTCTTATTCTCGGAGACATCAGCACCTTCACCATACCACCTTGATGGATCATCGCAGACGAATTCGCACCGGGAACATTATTCCGTGCCAACCGTTCCTCGCAATCCAGAACCGCCTCAATCAGAGTAGCTTCACGCTTCGCAACAGTGCTACCGTCATAAGTAACCGCGTGGATACCAGCCGTTTCCGAAATCCCGATCGCTTCGTGATTAGCAGTCACAGCGTCTAATTCAACAGCCTGCAACACGTAATCCGTAGAATCGGACAAACTCGCAGCCGTATAAGTCCCAATCGGAAGCTGCATGCCTGTGCTGTCAAACTCCCCTGAAACACCGACGGTTAAAACTACAGATCCACTCTCAGAAATCGTAATCTGCCGTCCTGCTCCGATAGATCCCAAGGCAGTTGTATCCGCAGCTACCAACCCTTTGAACAAAATATAATTCTGTCCAGCGATAGAAGCCAACGTCCACTTCTTACCTGTCTGAGCCTCCCAAGTAGCAGTGTCCGTATACGTCACATAAGTCGCGACATCAAAATCATACGCAGCAATTGCATCCACAGCAGCGTTCGTTCCAATTCCATAGAGCAGTACTTCGTCAACCCGTTTCGCAATAGCACGCGAAAGGTCGCGACGCAAAAACATCTCAATAGACTCGTGAGACTGCACCAGCAGCTGCTTTGTAATTCGCAGGTAAGTTCGGCATTGTCGCGGGGTTAATGTCTTCTGTAGGAAAGACGCTTCGCTTTCAGTAGCAGCACCAGTTTCCCCAACAAACTCCGCAACAGCCCTTTCATCCTGTCCCGGTATCTGCACATTCCCTTGCAAACCAGAAAGCACCGTCACATTCTCCGATGCCCAGTTCAACTCAAGAAAAATATCGATAATACTCTGTAGTTCATCATCAACCGTATACCCACCAGCTGTAGGTGTCCCAGCAAGCAAAGCGCGCTCAGAATCAGGCAACCCCATCGGAATTGCCCTGTGCGACGCAATGTCATCAGGAATAAGTATCCCAGAGACATCGCGTTTCTCAATTTTTTGTGCTTCACTGGAAAGGTCTTTCTCAAAAGCAGCGTCTTTTTGATATTCAGAATTGTCAGGAAAAGCCAATGCCCGCATCGCACGCGTCAGGGAGTAAGCTTCCAGATTCCGTTCGGAAAGTCCTAAGTAAGCCATGTCATTCCTCCTTACTTGTTTTTTCGTGCAATACGTTTAGGCAGTTTTCGTCAAATGACAGAAACTCTGTGCATGCCGAGCAGCAAGATCACACATCTGCCCAATGGTAAATCTGCCAATTCCCTCTTTATCCTTGCTATAAGGGTTATACATCACATCAAGTCCACCCCAGCAACCGAGAATCATTTCGCTCCAGTTCGCGAGATAAGCAGTCTCCGCAGCGCATTGCGTCGTAACATACGCAGGATAATCACACATCATGTTATTTTGCCAGATCGGGCGAGATGTACCGCTACCCAACTCAGCAGTTTTCCGTCCATATCTCCGCACTTTCGGATCAGCAACCCATGCAAGCCGTCCCATCAAAGCGTCGTCGTTTGCAAGTTGTTCTTCACAATTAAGAACAGAATCATAGTCAAAACTTGTCTCATCAGACGCGTCTGCAGGCCACTTTACGCTGTTCAGTTTAGATCCCAACGATTCAATACCCGTAGGCTGATTGTTAGTACCAGTCCCCGTCAGAATTGCTTGATCCATAGCTTTCGCAATAGCACGCGCCAAATCTCTACGGATAAAGTTCTCAACAGATATACTCGACTGGTGTAACAGGGTAGTAGAAACTTCTGTCCAAGCCCTGAGATGTTTCGGACTCATCGTTACTATCTCAAATGTTGGGTTTTGCTCGGTAGCAGCCTGGACTTCACCAACAAACTGGGCAACAGCGCGCGCATCTTGGCGTGGAAATGTGATATTTCCTTGTAGGTCATCCATTCGTGTTACTAATTGCGTCGCAACCGTATACTCAAGCAAAATGTCAATGAAGGAATCGGCAAGAAGTTCATCATCTATCGTATGCCCACCCTTCGTATCCGTTCCCGCTTCCAGTATCCGATGCGCGAGGTATAGTGCTCGATTCGCTGTATAAAGTCCATGATCCGAAAAAATCTGCTGCGGAATCGGTGTTCCTTCCGTCTGAATCCCTAACTTCGTCCGCAGTGCAGTTTCTTCTTCACAAATCTCCAGTTCTTTCCCACCGCGTTTTGTCGTTTTACCATTTGCAAGGCTGTAGAGCAAATCAGAAATACGGAAATTCGCTTGGTCTTTCGGGTCAATAGTAATCCGTTCAGGAATACGACGCTCAGCCTGTGCGAGTTCCTTCACCCGTTTCTGCTTCTCCAAAATCCGTTGCTGGAACACCTCAATAGAACAGTTCGGATCAGTAATCGCTTCCATTGCCATATCGCGTTCCCCGTGTTCCGCCCCAATTTCGTATATGCGAGTTACGCGGGTTTTATCTGCTTCAGCACCTTCGGGATCACCGCCTTCCTCACCACCGCGTTCACCTTCAGGTGGCGGATCAGACGCACCGGGATTTCCACCCCGTTCTCCGCTTTCAGGCGGTTTTCCACCTTCAGGATCGGATTCTGGTTCTCCACCACGTTCCCCTTCAGGTAGTGGGTCGCCTTCAGGTGGCGGGTCAGATGTCGGTTCTGCACTGCGGGCTTGTTCATTGGCAATTACTGCCTCCAGCGTCTCTTTCGACCAATCATTCTCGATTGCCCGCATTCCCAACTCAGGCAGCCCCGCATCCTTCGCTATTTTCAAAAGTTCTTTCGGATCCATATCAGTTTCCTCTCTGTTTTCACCTTCAGGAACAGGTGGAAGGTTTTCGCCACCTGAATCATCAGGATTAGGTTGTAAAGGGTTCAAATAACCATCGCGGACAGATGCCCCAGGGTCTGCCGCGTATGCTACAATAGAAATCTCGAACGGTTCCCACTCCTTGATTATGTAAAGTGGGTCTTTTGGATTCGTTTCGTCAATTTCGTACTTCAAAATTCGGTAGCCATTAGAGATCTGCCCAAGAATTTTATCGAGAATATCTTGATAAACTTCCTCACCTTTCGGACTTTTAGAAAATCGGAGGGATGCCCTTGCTTCTTCTGTGCCAACCTCAGCAGACTCTACAGTGCCAACAACCAGATCGCGGTTATGATTCAAAAGCACAGGTGCATAAGGCATCTTCAGACGGTCAAGCCTACAACCGCTAACATCCAATTTCTCTCGTCCCCACCACTGCCGATACTCCGCTCCCGCAGAAAACACCACCTCTACAGTGCGATTGTCGTTTTCTTTTATATCGTCAGCACGGATCGCCATAGGCGTTTCAATCAGAAGCCTGTTCTCTATAGCGTGATCCAGGGCAGCCTTACCACCTTCACGAAATACATGATTAGGTATAGTATTACTTCCCCGAAATGCGTTTCTTGGAATTTGGTGTTTGTTCATCTTCTTCTCCTGTATCAACTTGTTGTATGCGACTCGTCATCGCATCACGGATAAATTCCTCTGGGATACCCAACTCAATCATTTGCTGATAGTCTTCAGCCCACTGCGTCCACACCTCAATCGGATCACCGCCAAGTTCACGGATCACAGCCGACGGGGAGGTCAAAAACATTCGGATTTTCTCAGTATTCGCGATCGCCTCCGTCTTCGGATCAACCCAATCCCAGCGGCGACCTGTCCACGACACATCCAAACACTTTTTCAAATCCATCAGTGTCAGCGTCCGCCTGCCAACTCGGATATTTCCGTTTCGCAACTGGATAGGTAACCACCGACGATAAACCTTCCACATAAATTTGCGGATAAACCACTCCTGCATCACCTTCCAGTTTTCTCGCGTGTTCAGAGACGACTGCCGGAGAGACGAAAAATTGACATCACCAAAATCGTTAGCCAAATCGTGATACCCAACACCCATCCCCGTAGCCATCGCCCGAAGCATAGATCGCACAAACTCAGGATATTCATTATCAGGATAAGCAGGATCCCAAGCGTCCAATTCCAACCCCGGCGGCAGCTCCGTAAAAGTGCGAGGGTCAATCGTAATATCCTCGTCAATCTCATCAGTCCCAGGCGGAGCAAAACCTTCGCGCCATTTCAAAAATCCAGCCTTCGCTGCACCCACACGGGCATTCTCAAGCGCAGCCTCCTCATATTTGTCCAAACTATAGTTCCGATTCAAAGCAGCGTGGGCAACAGGCAAACCCCGTTTCTGTCCAGTTCGTTCCTTCAAAAAGCCGTGAACAATATCCTCCGCAGGAATCCTGTCATATCGATGTGACGCGTCGTCGTAATAGTTATCGTTCGTGTGTTCTCCCGAAAAAAGATAGGCAATAGGCTTCATAGTCGCCCGATCAAATAAAATTCCGTTGTATATCGCATCCTCCCGTGTATTCTGATATTTCTGCGTCTCTATTGGGGAACATCGTTGTCCGTCAAGTGCCTGCAGCCGCAGTCCATACTTACTTTTATCCTCATACATCCTACAAAAGAATTCTCCATCTGTCCCCAAACTCGTGATCATCTCCTGCTGAATGTCCACGAAGTTATCGACTTCCGCCAAATCGCAGTGCATAGAGTTTCCCCAATCCATCCATGCATCCTCAATTGCTTCGTTCACATCTCTATCCAGCGCGCCGTCCTTCCGTCGCGACACCCCTTGAAATCGAATCCCGTTCTCACCGAGAATATTCTGCAGAAGCTGCCGCAGAAATCCACGACCATATTCATTATTGATAAGTAGATCACGAGACTTTGCCACCAGTGATCGCTGATTCCGGGCAATATATAGCCGTGCAGGCGTAGAATAACTTTTCCATTTGGAGATAAGCGTGTCCCGCGTCTCCCCAAGTCCAAACCTACTTGCCTTGCTTGGCACCTGATGGAATCTGCTTCGATAACCGCGTGGATACATCTTGTCACCAGCATCCGGTAACACCTCGCGATTACGGATAGATTCGTCATACTTCTTAACCAGCCCGCTCTTGCGGTTGGAAAAAAGCTGTGGTCGTCTTGATAGATTCATTTACTTTATTTCACGCGCACCGTGCCGAATGCAGAACCTTTCTCCAAGCGGACTGCAGTTGTATACTTCGCTTGCATCTTCAGCAGCTCAGGAATAGGAATCCGATCCAACCGTCTTGTCCCAATCATATACGCAGACTGGTCAGAGGTCGCACGGTTCAAAAGCGTGTCATTAATCGCATTCAGAATCCTCTCATTTTCAGAGAGTTCTTCAGTTGACATGGTTTTCACCAAAAAATATATGGGTTTTTCGTAGGCACTGAGATAGGGAGTCCCAGCATAATGTCTCAGGGGAGACATTTTCGCCTTCATTTATTCTATGAATATGTTATAATTATATTATATCGCAAACTTTAATGCAACACAATTTTTAAGAAAGGGAAAACAAACAGATGAGTTGTAGTATATGTGATATGGAATTCCCTGATTGGGATTATTTGGATATATATGGCGTGTGTTATGCGACACCTTGTCAAAACCATAAGTGACGCAGTATTCTTAAATATGAATGGTTCGACTCTGAAGAAGAACAATCAGACTTTGAATCACGCCATAAAGTTAATTGTAGGCAAGACGCAATTGCCAATCTTGTATATGAAGAACTGGAGAGGTTAGACCCAACCGTATCTCATTTCCCTACAGCAAAACGCGCATTGCTTCTTCATGATCACATGGTAGGTCTGATAAAAGAAATTGTTGACAAATACAAAGAAGTTGAAGAAACATATAAAAAAGATAAGGATTCTTGATATGCTATCATTAAACGACCTTCAAGTCGGAATAAGATTCCGCTCCACGCAACCCGTATTCAGAGGCGACAATATTGAATTTCCCACCGGTGTAGATTTTGAAGTTATCCGCGTAGATGCCCGCTGGATCAAATTAAGATGTGATGTTGAAGGTCGCGTCATACACGCGCCACCAGTCCCCCGCCCCGAAACTGAACCAGAAGACTACTTCCACCACGTCACCGTCAACATCGACACCCTCAACAACCAATTCACCCAAATCTAAAGGATAATATTAATGAATCGTCAACAAAGGCGTAAACTTGAACGTGAAAAGAAAAAGAAACTTATATGTTCATTTCAATCTGCTAAAAATGTTGGATGGACAGAATCTGAATTTGATAATGATGTTCTTAATGATGATAGTATATCAAGTGAACAAATTATTGCTCCTTATGTTTGTACACCAACAACAGATAAACAAGAATTTGAAATGACCATGCGGGAATTTGGTGAAGCAATACAACAATCAGATACTGTTATACCACCACCACGATTTGAATATATCATTATCATTAAACCCCATCCC
>VYFM01000106.1 GCA_009842375.1 Candidatus Poribacteria bacterium
TTGCACAAACGTTAGCGAAGGTATTAAACGTTCCATTTGCGATTGCTGATGCCACGACCGTTACGGAAGCAGGTTATGTCGGTGAAGATGTAGAGAACATTATTCTAAAGCTGGTTCAGGCAGCAGACGGAAACATCAAACGTGCACAAACAGGTATTATTTATATAGATGAAATTGATAAAATAACGCGCAAATCCGAAAATCCATCAATAACTCGCGATGTTTCCGGTGAAGGGGTACAACAAGCATTACTAAAAATATTAGAAGGGACCGTTGCCAGTGTTCCACCACGCGGTGGACGAAAACACCCACATCAAGAAATGTTAGAAGTAGATACAAAAAATGTCCTCTTTATTTGTGGTGGTACATTTATTGGATTAGAGAACCTTATCAAGGACCGTCTTGGAAAACAGAGTATCGGTTTTGGATCAACCATTCAATCTAAAAACAAGCAGAAAATTCACGAAATTTTGGAACATGCCACCGCTAAAGACCTTACTAAATATGGTTTCATTCCAGAACTTATTGGAAGGCTGCCTATAGTTGCAGTACTGCAGGAACTTGATGAATCCGCCTTGATTAGAATTCTGACCGAACCTAAAAACGCACTCGTTAAACAATATAGGCAACTTTTAGCGTATGAAGGTGTGCAATTTGATGTGACTGATGACGCACTCTCTGCGATTGCACATCAAGTAATTGAGCGCGAAACAGGCGCACGTGGCTTGCGGGCAGTGATGGAAAAGATTATGCTTGATACAATGTACAAGATACCATCACTTTCCGATGTTAATATTTGTCAGATTACCAAAGATAGTGTACTAGGTAAAAGTCCACCTGAATTAGTTGATACTCCATCTGAAGCTTTAAAAACAGCCTAAAGGAGCAAACCATGAATCAAGATACTGAAAGACTACCGAACGATTCAACTGTCTTATTACCTGTTATCGTCTTGCCACCACATTTTGAGACATTTTACCCAAAAACTAAATCTGTTCTTGATAACAGGTTAGTGGACTGGACACCATTGACTATTAAACGGGAAATGGGGGTCCTCGCTGCTAAGGCGGCTATTAACACAAATTGGAAGGTCCTGTTTCTTCATCAAAAAAATGAACTTGAAGACAATGTGGAACCCAAACCTGATGACCTACATAATGTCGGGGTTGTAGCGAATATCATTCAAGAACATAACCCTGGAAATAACGCAATACGGATTGCTGTGGAAACTTCCGCACGTGCAATCGTCGTGGAATGCACAGAAGTAGATGGCTATTTGAGAGCATCAGTAAAAATCGTATCCGAACTTACGGGTGTTGCCGATGCCTCTAAAGTACTCATTGATAAAGCACAGAGCGTTTTCCGAAGTTATGCAAAAACACATTCAAAAGACATATTACCTGATATGGAAAGGTATATACATGAAATTCAAGAACCTGGAATCCTCGCTGATAACATAGCGCGTTTTGTTAAGGAAATTCCACCATACAGACGCCAAGAAATCCTTTCCGAACTTAACCCGATTAAACGTCTCAGGTTGATTATCGCGTTTCTTGAGGCAGACCTTGACTTAATTGACCTTGAAGATGAAATTCAATCTGAAGTGAGTGAGTCCGTAAAGAAAACACATCGTGAATTCTATCTGCAAGAGCAATTAAAGGTCATTCAACGAAAACTTGGCAGAGAGAATGAGATAGATGAAATAGACGATTTACGCGAGCAGGTCGAAAATGCAGGAATGTCTGAAGAAGCAGAAAAGAAAGCAATCAAAGAACTTGATAGACTTGCACAAATACCTCCTATGTCAGCAGAGTCGGGTGTTATTCGGAACTATGTGGATTGGCTTCTTGCAGTTCCGTGGAAAGAACGAACTGAAAATACAATTGAACTGGATGAGGCAGAGAAGATCCTCAATGAAGACCATTACGGATTAGACAAACCCAAAACGAATGTATTGGAATACCTTGCTGTACTAAAATTAGTTGAACAAGTAAAAGGTCCAATTCTTTGCTTGGTCGGTCCACCTGGGGTCGGTAAAACATCATTAGGCAAATCAATTGCACGAGCAACAGGAAGAAAATTTGTGAGAATGTCCCTTGGTGGGGTGCGTGATGAAGCCGAAATACGGGGACACCGTCGAACTTATATCGGGGCTATCCCCGGACGAATCATTCAAGGTTTGCGTGATGTTCAAACGAAAAACCCTCTTTTCCTGCTGGATGAAATAGACAAACTGAGTTCCGACTGGCGCGGTGACCCTGCATCAGCACTCCTTGAAGTTCTTGATCCTGAACAGAATGAAACTTTCCGAGATCATTACTTGGATGTTGAATTTGACTTATCGGATATCATGTTCGTTACTACAGCAAATACGCGTATCACGATACCTCCCGCGCTCGAAGACCGCATGGAAGTTATTGACCTACCGGGTTATACCGATTTTGAAAAACATAAAATCGCGACCTTCCATCCCAACGGTCTAATTCCTAAGCAATTAAATAACCACGGACTAAAGGAAGAGAATATAGAGTTCGATGATTCTGCAATCTATGATATAGTTCATAAGTATACGCGGGAAGCAGGTGTTAGAAACCTTGAACGCAGCATTACCGGTGTATGCAGAAAGATCGCGAAACAGATCGTCACTGACAACACCCCTGATCTGAAGGTTCAAGTCACCACGCTCAATTTAAATGACTATCTCGGACCACCTAAATGGACGCGTACTAAAGCACAAGAACATGATGAAGTCGGTGTCTCAACTGGAATGGTGTGGACACAAGTCGGTGGTGATATTGTTTCCGTTGAAGCCACACTAATGCCGGGTGAAGGGAAGTTGAATATGACAGGACAACTCCAAGATGTAATGCGGGAATCTGTCCAAACAGCAGTCGCATATCTTCGATCCCGGGCAGACTATTTTGACATTTCAAAAGACACTTTTGAAAAGAATGATATCCATATCCATATTCCTGAAGGTGCTGTACCAAAAGATGGTCCATCTGCGGGGATTACCGTTGCTACAGCGATTCTTAGTGCTATCACAGGAAAAATGGTACGTAAAGATTTTGCAATGACAGGTGAGATCACCCTTCGCGGACATGTTCTCCCAATTGGTGGACTGAAAGAAAAGGCACTTGCAGCCTATCGGAACGGTATAGTGGACATCATTATGCCGGAGGAAAATGAAAAAGATCTGCCAGATGTTCCTGATGAAATACGGCAGAATATCAGATGGCATCAGGTTAGTGATATGAAACAAGTTTTGGATTTAGCACTAAAAAAAGATACTGAAAATGTATCTGAAACTGAACATGACGGAATTAAACCTACTTCAGAGGAAGCTACTTTACAGAATTCAGATGCAATCGGACAGACAGGAAACTGACAACCGCTTTATCTCAAAATACTCGGTTATATACAGAAAAATGCGTGTGGACAAATTTCTACAAATTTCACGACTTGTCAAACGACGAAATGCAGCCAATGTTTTATGTAGTCGTGGCAATGTGTTACTCAATAATCACCCCGCAAAAGCAGGTAAAACTGTTAATGTCGGCGATCACATTACTATAATTAATGATCCGCTCCCTACAGAGGAAAGACAAGAATTGACTTATGAGATTCTTGAGGTGCCCTCTGGCAATGTATCTAAAGCCCGCGCGATAACACTGTATCGTCTGATTAAGTAAGTTCAAGTAAAACATTATGGTGAAATCCAAAAATATATGCACACTTTTTGTCTGTAGGACTTAAACCGACCTATTGGACTGTGTCGTAGCACAAACTTTCCAGTTTGTGCAGAGT
>VYFM01000418.1 GCA_009842375.1 Candidatus Poribacteria bacterium
GTCAGAGTCAGTCAACCCTTTCTCTGATTCATATTTTAAGAAACACAGGAGAAAATGCCTTGAGGAAATATCTGAATTTAAAATTATTAATCCTGATGGTTAGTCTTATAAATATAAGTAGTGTGTTTGCATCAATTAAGGTCGGATTGATTTACGATGTGCGCGGTCGTGGTGATCTATCATTTTGTGATGCTGCCTATAATGGTGCCAAAAAAGCAGTTGACGAATGGGATATCAAACTGACTGAAGTGAATCCTACACAGAATACCGATACCGAAATGGCATTACGACGGCTTGCAAAATTAAAGTTCGATCTGATTGTGGGTGTTGGATTCCAATTTCAAGAACCTATGAATCGTGTAGCAGTAGATTTTCCAAACGTCAATTTCGCGCTGATTGATGCTGTCGCTGAACCGGAAAATGTGGCATCTCTTATTTATAAGGCACATGAAGGCACTTTTCTTGCAGGTGTCATCGCTGCACTTAAGACTGAAACCCAAAAGGTTGGTTTTGTTGGTGGAATGAAAGTTCCTCTTGTTGAAGCATTCGAAATTGGATATGCTGCTGGAATAAAGAATACAGATAAAGATATTGAACTGCTCGTAAATTATGTTGGTGTTACGCCTCAAGCATTTAATGATCCTGCAAAAGGAAAAGAGTTGGCACTGGCACAATATAAGAAAGGCGCAGATATTATCCTTGCTGCTGCTGGTGCAAGTGGATTAGGTGTCCTTGAAGCAGCAAAACAAACGGGAAAGTACATAATATGGGTAGATTCAAATGGAAATGGACTCGTTCCTGGTCAAGTACTTACAAGTATAATTAAAGGTGTGGAATTGTCTGTTTATCAGATGATCGAGAATGTGGTGTCTGGTAAGTTTACCGGGGGAGTAAAAAATTACGGACTAAAAGAGGGTGGTATAGAATATATCGTGGATGAAGACAACGAATCGTTACTGTCTGACGAAATTTTGAAAAAGGTTAAAGAATTCAAATCAAAAATTATATCTGGTGAAATAGACGTTCCGTATTTACGTTCACAGACGCAAAAGAGTGAAAACAAGAAGGAAAAATAGTGGACCGACTCAAGATTGTTGTCCCCGGTGACTCTCCCCCTCAAATTCAAGATTCGCCTCATCTGGAACGTTTAGCACCTTATGGCGATGTTGTAGTATTTACTGATCGTCCAGAATCCGTTGAAGAAAAAATTAAACGTGCTGCCGATGCTGACATTCTTATTAATTCTCGTGGAATGGTAAAATGGCATTCAGATGTTTTGGAGTATCTACCAAAACTGAAGATGATTTCTCTGTGTTCAATTGGCACAGATATGATTGATCTTGATGAGGCGAAAGAGAGAGGGGTTGTTGTTTGTAATCAACCCGGTAGAACTGCACCTGTTGTTGCGGAACATAGTTTCGGTTTAATGTTTGCCCTCGCTAAACGTGCTGCTTTTATGACTGCAGGTATGAAAGCGGGTGAATGGCATCGGATGGATAACATTTATCTGCAAGGAAAAACACTTGGAATCATTGGCACAGGACATATCGGGTCGGAAATGGCAAGACTGGCAAATGCTATCGGAATGAATGTAATCGCTTGGACATATAATCCGTCTGAAAAACGTGCCAAACAACTTGGAATTAAATATGTGACACTTGAGGATTTGCTTCGGATGTCCGATGTTGTCAGTCTACATGTAAAACTGACTGAAGATAGTTATCACCTAATCGGTGATAATGAACTTGCTATGATGAAACCAAACGCACTCTTAATAAATGTAGCGCGCGGGCAAGTTCTGGATACTGATGCCTTGGTTCGTGCTTTAAACAAAGGAAAAATTGCTGGTGCCGCTGTTGATGTTTATGATCAAGAACCACCGCCCAAAGACCACCCGCTCTTAGCATGTGAACAGGTGGTTTTAACCCCACATTGTGCAGACATGACTCCCGAAGGTGTTGACCTACTCAACGAAGGGGCTGTTGATAATATCATCGCTTATTTAGAAGGTAATCCACAAAATGTTGTTGTGTAATATAACATAAAACTCATACCCTAATACTTACCAACGAATGCAAAAATATAATAAAACAGTAAAAATCGGTGTAGACACTGGTGGCACATTTACTGACATCGTTATGTCAATGGATGGTTCCCTTTTCACTCACAAAGTACTTTCTACACCACAGAATCCTGCGCTTGCAGTTATTAAAGGTGTTGGTGAAATACTAAAAATGCACGACATCAAATCTTATGATGATGTTGATATTGTACACGGTTCCACTGTTGCTACAAATGCATTACTTGAACGTAGGGGGGCGCGTATTGCAGTTATTACTACGAAGGGATTTGAAGATGTTTTAGAAATTGGAAGGCAGGCACGTCATGATCTATACGACATTTTTGTCCAACGTCCTGATCCCCTGATACCAGTTGAGCGTAGATTTGGAATTAGGGAACGCACACTTCATACTGGTGAGATTCATACTGAAATCTCGTCCGCTGATCTTAAGTTGTTGACTGAAGATTTAATCACGTTAAATTTAGATGCAATTGCGATATGTTTGCTCTTCTCTTATGTAAATCCAAAAAATGAACAGATAGTGGCAGAACATCTTTCTTCACTAAATATCCCGATATCATGTTCACACGAAATCCTACCAGAATACCGTGAATATGCACGGTTCAGTACGACAGTTGCAAATGCATATATTCGTCCTACCTTAGAAAAGCATCTATCGACATTAACAGAATCTGAGAGTTTTCCTAAATCGTTCCGCTTGATGTTATCAAACGGGGGTTGTATTAGTACAAGTAATTTTGAAGCTGCTGGTATTCGGACTGTTCTTTCTGGACCTGCTGGTGGTGTCATCGGTGCATACCATATTGCAAAAACTGCTGGATATGAAAAGATTATTACCTTTGATATGGGTGGAACTTCTACGGATGTCAGTCTGTGCGATGATGGAATCACTATGACGACCGAAAGTACAATCAGCGGGTTGCCAATCAAAGTTCCGTTGATTGATATTCATACAGTCGGTGCGGGTGGGGGTTCTATAGCAACTGTGGATACAGGGGGTGCATTGCGTGTGGGACCTGAAAGTGCAGGTGCTGACCCTGGTCCTATATGTTATGGTAACAATGGTGAAGAAATCACTGTAACTGATGCTAATCTTTTCTTAGGACGTATTTTACCGACTCAATTTTTAGGTGGACAAATGTCTCTTGCGGCGGACAAGACGACTCATTATATTGAAGCGTTTTCTGAGAAGATTGGTTTATCGGATATTGACACTGCAGACGGAATTTTGAAGATTGCGAATGCAACAATGGAACGTGCCATTAAAGTTATTTCTGTTGAACGTGGTTTTGATACACGCGATTTTACACTTGTATCGTTTGGTGGTGCTGGTGGTTTGCACGCCGCATTTCTTGCTGAAAATCTTGGGATACGTACTGTACTGATTCCTCCTCACGGTGGATTGCTTTCTGCTTATGGAATGCTCTATGCAGATATTGTAAAAGACTACTCACAGACTGTGTTGTTGAAAACAGACAGCGGGAGGAATTTACACAAACAATTAGAAAACGGTTTTGAGACATTGATTAACCGAGCAGAAGTCGATATGAAACCAGAGGGATATAGTATCTCACAGGTTAAAATTGAACGTTCTCTTGATATGCGATATGACGGACAATCTTATGAGTTGAATATTCCGTATATTGATGGAGAAACCGATTTTGTGAGTAAGTTCCATGAAATGCATACGCGTCGGTTTAGTTA
>VYFM01000677.1 GCA_009842375.1 Candidatus Poribacteria bacterium
AGTTTCTGCAGCATACCAATTCAATACAATGATATTTGAACCATCTATATGGTTATTAACTTTGGTGTGTTGCTATATAGAGTATCAATTTGAGGGATTGGAATAAAAGGGGATAGTATGATGAAACGATTATGGCTATTAAGTATAACGTTATTCACCTTATTCGTTACTTTCGGAGTTGTGCCAGTGGTAGTTCATGCGGCTACCTTAAACATTACAGTTACAGATTCCGATACTGGTAAAAAACTGAGTAACGTATCTATAACCGTTAAACCGGTAACTGGAGAAGATGCTAATGGCGTTAGTGATGCTAACGGTACACTTTCATTTACCGATTTAGCTGCGGGTATGTATACGATTACCGCATCTTTTCAAGGATATGCTGATAATGTACTGACAAATGTCAATCTTACAGCGGAAGAAGAAAAATCGGTAGAAATTGCGCTTGCTTCAGACATAATTGAACTTGATCGCATTTCCGTTACAGCGTCACGTCGGAAAGAAAAAGTTCTTGAAGCACCTGCATCGGTTGCGTTACTTGATTCATCCGAGATTAAAGACCGCGTTTCACTAAGTGTTACCGAGCACTTAAAGTCACTACGTGCAGTGGATGTTGTGACATCTGGGATAGGTACTTCGTATGTTGTTGTTCGTGGATTCAACAATGTTTTTTCCGGCAATTTGTTATCACTTGTTGACAATAGGATTACCAGTGTTCCGTCTCTACGTGTCAATGCATATACACTGATCCCAACTATCAGTGAAGACATTGAACAGATAGAAGTTGTCTCAGGTCCTGGTGCTGCCTTGTATGGTCCCAATAGTGCAAATGGTGTGATGCACATCCTCACCCGATCACCTTTCACTTCACAAGGAACAACCGTGAGTGTTGGTGGAGGCGAACGTAGAATCTTGACAGGTTCAGTACGTCATGCAGGTGTCATCAATGACACAATCGGATATAAAGTTACAGCGAACTATACGCGGGGAGATGATTGGGAAGAGGGACGCGCAAAAGAAGACGTTGAAGCTGAATTGCCACCTTTATTTGATACTTCCCATGCTCGGGGTGAAGTGCGGGTGGATTATAGTCCGAATGATGATACAACAGCAATCATTGCAGTCGGTGCTACGCAAGCCTCTGGAATAGAGTTAACTGGAATCGGTGCTGGACAAGCTAAGAATTGGACTTATTCCTACGGGCAAACTCGGTTTATTTACAAAGATCTTTTTGCACAAGTTTTTGTAAATATGAGTGATGCAGGGGACACCTATGTTTTGCGTACTGGTTTACCGACCATTGATTACTCCAACTTATATGTTGGTCAGATTCAACACAGTTATGGGATTGGAAATGTTCAACGGTTTACTTATGGGGTAGATGTCTTACTTACCCGTCCAGATACAGATAGCACGATTAATGGTATTAATGAAGATAATGATGACATTGACGAAATAGGTGCTTATATACAGTCTGAAACTAATATCTTACCACAGCTTAAACTGCTTGCTGCGGGTAGAGCAGATAGCCACAATCATCTCAATGACATTGTTCTCTCACCAAGGGTCGCGCTTGCGTTACAACCGAATGATGATCACAATGTAAGATTAACCTATAACCGTGCCTTTAACACCCCGGGAACATCTAATCTGTTCCTTGATATTCTTTCTACGGAGAATCCGTTTCAAGTTGGAATTGACATCCGGGCACAAGGGGTTCCATCGGATACAGGATTTACATTTAAAAGAAGTACTAATGGTAGACCTGAGTTTAGATCCCCCTTCTCACCCTTAGGGGCAAATTACATTCCTCTTGATAGTCCTGACTTTACCAATGTTATGTGGAATGTAGCGAGAACTGCTGTTATGGATGGTGCTAAGCCAGTTTTTGAAGCAGGCTTAGCAGCACAAGGATTCCCAACGGAAACTATTGAAGCACTATCTGCAGGTTTTGAGAATGTTATCCCACAACAGGTGACGGGTGTGAAGAATGTGTTACGATCACTTGATCCACAGACAGCAAGTTTTGTGGATGTAGATGATGTGCATGATGTTGACCCTCTTGAGCCAACCATCACTCAGACTTATGAGGTAGGATACAAGGGGATTCTTCTGAATAGGTTATCATTTTCTGCGGATGTCTACCACTCAAGGATAAGTAATTTCATTGCTCCTCTATTTGTTGAAACACCCAATGTGTTCTTGGATGCAGAAACGTTGAGCGCGTCTCTTGGACAACAGATCGGTGCAGCGTTAGCTGATCCTCAGAATATCATACTTGCTCAAGCCTTGCTTGCGTTCGATTCCCCAAATTTTGGTGGAAATGGAGATGGTTCACCTATTGAAGAGTTGGTTACGATGTTTGTGGCTGGGACAGAAAATAATGGTGCTGCTTATATCCCGTTTGGCACAGTGACCCCTGAACAGGCAGCAGATCCAAATGCGGTTTTACTTACGTATCGCAATTACGGTGATATTTCACTCAACGGATTGGATCTGAATTTTACATTTTTCCTGAATCCAAGTTGGAGTGTTAGTGCCAATTATTCGTATGTTAGTGAAGACCTATTTGAAAATGTGGATGGAATTGGGGATATTGCCTTAAATGCACCCAAGAATAAATACGGTGCTATCGTTAACTACATAAACACTAACCTTGGGTTAGGAGTAGGTCTCCGAGCACGTTTTATCCAAGGTTTTCATGTCCAGTCGGGAGTTTACATTGGTGAAGTGGAATCGTATTGGACGCTTGATTTAAACGCGGGTTATGATATTCCGCTTGGACCGAAACCGCGTTTCTCATTGACTGTACAAAATCTTCTGGATCATAAACATCAGCAATTTGTCGGAACACCTGAAATAGGTAGATTGGCAATTGCGCGTTTGACGCAAACTTTTTAATTGACATATAAAAAATGCGCGATGTAAACGGAAATAATAACCGAATTCATCGCGCATTATTCTTTTGGAAATAGTTAATTCATTATTTATTAGATTTGATACTACCCCAAGTTGTAGTCAGTTTATCTGCTGGTTCCACAGCAAGAAGAGCACCATTCATGACATCCATTATTTCATCTTGCGTTAATGCACGAGCAAAGATGTAATACTCATCCAATAACCCGTCATACCAACGACCATTTTTATGGTGACCAATACCTGCAGTGACACCCCAGTTGTCTGAGCATTTACCTGAACCAGTACCTGAGTGTGTTTCCTCACCATCAACATATAATTTTACATCACCACTGTCGCTGTCATAAGTCCCAGCAAAATGGACCCATTTATTTGCTTCAATGACTGGACCTGGGTTGATATTGAAGACTGCAGTATTCGTTCCATCACGGTGGAACCATCTGACACCGCCAGTCCGTATTTCAACGTGGAAAAGACCGCTACCATGGTCTGTGCCAATTGCATCAAGGAGTGTTTGTGGATCAGAAGAACCCGTATGGTTAATCCATGCTGATAACGTGAACCCGTCAACTGGTCCGTTTTTGAATTCAGGTCCATTCATATCTACCCAAACGTTTGTTTCTAATTTAACCGCTTTGTCAAACACACCATCTTCTCGTATAGGATCACCGACGATTTTTCCATCGTTGCCATTGATTGAGCCGTCTTTGACTGTTTCCCCTTCTCCATCAAAACTATAGTAGACAGAGAGTGTTGGGTCAGACAGATCCGCATGCGTGGACATCAGACTTGCACCCATGACTAACAAAACAGCGAAAAATATGTAAATCAATTTTGTATCAAACTTCACTTCTTTCTCCTATGTATTAC
>VYFM01000234.1 GCA_009842375.1 Candidatus Poribacteria bacterium
GTATTTAACAGAGTGGGGAAATATCGAAGACAATCTACATCATCAGATTTACGTCATCGGTTCGGTATTTTAACTAATACTGATGGTTTTTTGATGTTAGCAGTTCTTGTTACAGCACTATATTTCATTTCCCCTTGGTCTGGTTATAGTGGGGGTTGGATCAATGATCGATTTCATATTTACATATTCCTCATTTTACTTCCTTTTTTCAATTTAAATTTGCACCGATATATCAACTACATCATGGGCGGTGTTATAGTCTTTCTATCCTTATTGCATCTTGGTTACAATGTACACACATATACGATGTTGAATCGGGATATCAAAAATGCCATCTCGTTAGAAGGAATTAATGAGAAACATACTATTCTTTCAAGTTTTCCGGGAGAATGGGGTGGTATGTCAGATTCGCTTGGATTTGTTCCGAAATATGTTGAACCTTTTGGACACATTGAATGTTTATTGGTAGTTGAGATGGGAATTGCTTATCTTAACAACTACGAAGCAAATACAGACCATTTTCCTTTACGGTATAAGCAGAAGGAATTACCATCAGATTACATCATTGTATGGAGGACAGAATATGATGATGTTGAAGGACTTGAGGAGGAGTATGATCTCATTGACTCTAATGACTACAATCGTTTATATAAGCAGAAACGCATCACTCATGATGCAGTGATAGTGAAAAATGATGTCGATTATGCATTTGATATGCAACCCAATGGAGCAGAGACCATTCCTGGATATATTCCAGTATATACTGATTCTGACTACACTGATGGAAAATACGGCTGGTTGACAAAGTCAGTAAAGATCGGCTATAAAGATAAATCACAAGAACAACAGTTGTATGATGACAGTATTTTGGGAAAGGATGATGCCGTTTTTCGGGTCACACTACCGAATGGAACCTATAAGGTAATTTGCTATTTTGGTGGGAATGAATCTAATCCTTTAGAAGTAAACCTATTTGCGAATGATGAGAGGAGAATTAAAGAAATATACATACCTGTTGGAAGTAATGGAGTTGAAGAGCATTATACAATTAATATTAGGAATGAGCATCTGACACAAGTTATTTATACAAGTAACAATGGTAATAATATAATGTGGGGTTGGAGTGGTTTTACCATTCAAGAGATTGATAGTAATGCGATAAAGAACTTGCATGATGGAACTATGGAATAAAGTTGAAACAATTTCATGAAAGGAATAATATGTCAAACTTACAAGGTATAAGTTGGAAGGCTGAAAGTAAAACAGGGGTAGTTGCTGCGGGTGGTGCTAAAGCGGTCGCAGCAGGTATTGAAATATTGGAAGCGGGTGGAAATGCTGCCGATGCTGCTGCAGGAACTATTCTTGCACTTAACGTAACAGATCATGGTGAATGTTCCATAGGTGGAGAGGTCCCACTCCTCATTTATGATGCAAAAAAGAAAGAGGTGAAATCACTATCCGGACAAGGACGCGCTCCATTATCTCAAAAAGCAATTGATTGGTATATGGAAAACGGTATACCAAACGGTGATATAAAAATGGCACCTGTTCCATCGGTTGTTGACCTATGTACGACTACCTTAAAGGTGTATGGCACGAAAACATTTGAAGAAATTGCCATACCAACCATTGCAATACTTGATACTGGCGATGCTGTGTGGCATTCCAACTTAGCAATCACACTACGTAGGATGATTGAGGAGGAACGGAAAACATCTGGAACACGAGAACAAAAAGTGCAAGCCGCGAGCGATCGGTTTTATGGTCGCAACGGTGCTGGAAGCGATATTTCAAATGAATTAGAAGAATTTTACATTGAGAAAGGTGGGTTTTTACGCAAGCAGGATCTTGCAGCACATATCACTCTTATTGAAGATCCTGTAACAGTGGAGTATCGCGGATACACAGTTTGTAAGTGCGGTCCATGGACACAAGGTCCCTATCTTCTTCAAGCACTACGTTTATTGGAAGGATTCAACCTTACTGATATGGGACATTTCTCTACAGACTATGTACACACAGTAATTGAATCAATAAAGTTGGCAATGGCTGACAGAGATGAATATTATGCAGATCCAGAATTTGTTGATGTTCCAATGGATGCTTTGCTATCGGATGAATATACTGAGATGCGTAGATCAATTATTAATATGGAAAAAGCATCACTCCAAGCGATGCCGGGTGATGTTGTTAATATGAAACCACTAAAATCAGGTGGTGTATTTCGTCCCGGTATCGGTGGAACGACGACGTGTGTGGTTGCAGATAGATGGGGAAATGTTGTTTCTGCCACGCCAAGTGCTAATGTATACTTTGAAGAGAATCTGGGTGGTACAACGGGTGTCAGTTATGGTAACCGTCTGCGTAGTCTAAATACTACACCAGGACATCCAAATTGTATTCAACCCGGGAAACGTCCAAGAATTACCTTAACACCTACACTTGTTCTGAAGGATGGTGCACCCATATTGGCAATCAGTGTGGCAGGTGGTGATTTACAAGACCAAACAACTATGAATTTACTTCTTAACTTTATTGAGTTTGGTTTATTTCCAGAAGATGCAGTCACAACACCGCGTTTTGCTACAGCACATCATCAAGATTCGTTTGATCCAAATCCAAATCGAGAACAGACATTTAAACAAGCAGGCTCATTAACCATAAATGATAATGTGGGCGAGAAAATCAGACAAGACCTTGCTGCGCGTGGACATAAGGTTAGTGCACATTCAAATCCTATCGCAGTGCCTGTTATGCTATACGTTGATCAGGATAGTGGAACATATTATGCAGCGGGGGACCCTGCCACAAGAAGGCATGCTGCTGGTTTGGTCGATGAGTAAGGACAACCTGTTAATTGAAATTAAATCTATTCAATTCAATACCCTAAACTTCGCAGATATTCACGGTTTGCTACAGCAGCTTCAGCAGCAGGTTTTGGTGGATAGGGACGGTCAAGTTCCACAGAGACCCATCCATCATAATCTACTGACTCAAGTCCCTCAAGTACTGCTTTCACATCTAAACCAAGATTACCAGCACCAAGTTCAGCAAAGCGCGCTTTCTCACCAAAACGTTGCTTTTTATAATCCCAATTTTCTGGGTCATCCGCATGACAGTCTTTAAGATGCACATGTCCAATACGATTACGCAGTAATTCACTATCAAATACATCCATCGGGTCGCTCCCTGCAGCAAGCATGTGTCCTGTATCATACAGTAGCCAAAGACTCGGTGCAACTGATAGGAGACGTTCTGCATCTTCCACTGTCTCTATCAATGTGCCGAGATGTGCATGGTGGAAACCTTTTATTCCGTGTGCGTCACAGTATGCAAGTATATCATCAAGGGTTCGTGCAGCTTTTTCAATATCTTCATCACTCGGATTCTCACCACCCCATTCACCCCGACGTAGTCCAGGAACTTCAGAGGCATTATTACCAAGTGTGATATTGTACCGTATCCTGTCAAGACCGGGACCACCTGCATTTACAATATGAAGACCTAAACTCCGGGCAAGTGTTGCCATCTCAACAAGTCCTTCTGCTCCATCAAAAGGAACACTTTCTACGCCTTCCCAACCAGAGTCTGACACCTCACGCAACACTTTTTCAGGATTATCACGCTGCTCTCCACCAAACTGTATTAAATGACATGCGAATCTTAATTTACTCATAAATCTATACCTTTACTTTAATCTATACCTTTACTTTAAATTGTTAAGTTTCTCGATTGTTTCTTCTATTTTCTTGATTGCTTTCATATCAGCAATTAATGCATC
>VYFM01000456.1 GCA_009842375.1 Candidatus Poribacteria bacterium
CCAATGTCTATACTAACACAGGTTTCCAACGTAATGCAAGAGATACTCCAAAATGGGGTATGCAAAGTTTTTGGCATGTGTGTTGTCTGAATCGCGGAGGACGCGGATTGCGCGGATGAACGCGGAAAAGACTTCTTACTTCAGTGGTTTCCGTGTGTTCTGTGGTTTCAGTAATGCTGACGAAATACATGTCGGGTTTCGTGCCTCTACCCGACGGACAAAGAGGTGGTTGAAGCGCGGAAGACGCTGAAGACGCGGAAAAGCCTTCTTCTTTCAGTGTGTTGGGCGTATTCTGTGCATTCCGTGATTCAAACAGAAGAGCGGGCGAGGGGACCCTCGCCCCTACGATATGTCTGAGCACGGGAACCTTTTGTCAAAAACTTTACACACCCTCCAAAATGTTGCTAATGAGGTCGCTGAGCGTTGCGGGTTCGTTCAAAGGATACGCAAACTCTCTGGTGCTGCCTTTATTCAGACACTCGTTTTCGGATGGCTTGAAGCCCCTGATGCGAGTTATGCGGATCTTGCCAATACTGCGCGTGCTTTAGGTATTGACATCTCTCGTCAAGCGATTGAACAACACATGACACCTGAGGCAGCCGATGCGCTGAAGGCAACACTTGAAGCAGCTGCAACCCAAATGCTTACGCTCAGAACTCAAAATCTTCCGTTGCTGAAAAAGTTCACAGGAGTTTATGTGCAAGATAGCACTTGGATCACACTCTTAGATGAACTTCATACATGGAATATCTATATCACAAATATAGATACAGATCAGTTCACCGCAGAACAGATCATATCCCTTGTTCGCATCCGATGACAAGTTGAGTTGATGTTTAAGGCTTTCAAAAGCATCGGGAAAGTTCACACTTCAAGAAGCAAAAAACCTTATCGGGTCTTATGTGAGGTATACGCCAAACTCATCGCACAACTCGTCCGATTACAGACTTCTACAAAATATTGAAAATCCTTAATTGACACCTATGGGTAGAGCTTGCGAAACCCAACGGACATTTATATGCTTGAATTGTGAAAATAACACGAGAAAAATCTAAAACTAAATAACCCTGCTAACGACTTGTGCCAGTTAACTCATTTAACAATAGGTTATCGATCTTCACCGAAATTCGGTTCTTTTGCCTGGCGAACAGCCCAGTTTTCAAAAACAGATTTGAATGACTTCGCTTTTTCTCCAAAATGAATGTATTGAATGCTGTTCACAGGGACTGACACATCTCCATAGATATCTGAGTGTCCAAATAACTTGTCGCCTTTAACTTCAAGTGGTTCAAAAATAAGGATCGGATTGTGGATCAATGCGAAGCGAACTTGAGATATGGGAGTAGTTGATTGTGGGATATCAGGTTTGTGGGACACATCCGATTCTTCTTTAACATCTGTTTCTTTTACGGGTTCGTCAGTATCGTTAACACTAATATCAACTATCCGAGCTACCCGTTCTATAGGTATTGTAAGTGTTTTAAGCCTTGATTCAAACTGAATTGTTTTCTCGTTGAAACTGATCAATTTTCCGCGTTTTAAATCTCCGTTTTTCCCCACAAGAATGTGTTTTGGAGGATTGTCTCGGTTAAAACGTGGTACGGTAAGGGCGCGTTCTAAATTTACATCTAACTCTTCAGGTTTGGTTTCAAGTGGGTCAAACAGGAGTTCAACGGCGCGTTTTAGAGCAGCTGCGTCATTATTTGCGATATCTCCTGCCACCATAACTTCAGTAATCATATTGATGTCTTTTACATCAGTGTGCACTACAATTTTGACATTGCCTTCTTTGGTTCGCTGCATCTGTCCTTCAAGGATCCGACCGTCCTCTAAAATGATACGGTGTTTATTTCCACCTGTGATGGTAATAGGATTTCGGTTTTCTCTTCGGGTGTGTGTTTTTCCGAGTGAGAATTCAACACCTTTTATATGTTCTGTGCTGATGTGTGTTTCAGTGATAAACGGGGATCGGAGGTTAATACTGGTTTCATCATAGGTCAAGATTCGACATGGGATGACTTCACCGTTTTTTAGGTGCAATAGATGTGGGAATACCTTTATATCAAAGGAGCGTAGCCTTGATAAATGTTTAGTGTCACGTTCAATTCGGGGAGATAAGTTGTTTGCTATATTGATTGGCTTTGAAGTGCCAACAGGCTGCCATTTTATGCTGGATTTTTCATTGGGGTGAAATATAATTTGCCCACGAAGACTTCCTGATGGAAAGAACATTTTGTCGTATGGTGCAATAGGTGCTTTTGTTTGGGTGTTAGCCCCAAGACGGAGTAGGGACGCACCCTTAAGTGAACAGGTGATAGGTTGGTCTGCAAAACTTGTTTGCATCACCACACTATCTGTGTTAATTTGTTGTACCTGTCCGCTTATAACAGTACCGTCAATATATGCCAGTTCCATGGTTTGGTCTTCTGGTGTCAATGTGCGTCCTGGCTGAACAACACGATCAATCTGAAGTAGGTTGATATCCGATCGCGTGCCATCTGTATGAGTGACATAAGCGTTTCCATTTTCTACAAACAGTTTACCGTGAAAAACTTCTCCACTCATCATGTGGATTCTCGGTATAGAGAAGTCAATTTGCTGGTTCCGAAAATCGTGGGGTTGTCGATAAACACGCAACCGCTTCACAGTTAGGTCTTGGCCTCGGTTGTATATATAAATACCTGGTACTTCTGTTGTCGGACTCACATCGTCCAATTTCAACAGCAAATTACCGTTTACATCAAATACCTTTAACACGCGAGTTTCTTGATCGTAAGCGAGTCGCAAACGAAAGTTTCGATGATGTGGTTTGATCGTCAATATTTTTTCAAATAGTGTTCCTTGTACGACGACAAGTTCCCTTGCCCATGTCTCTACCCGCAATGCTTCATAAAGGTTTTTTCCGAGTGAGAAGACAAATCCTGGTGGACTTGTAGTGGAAGTTAATTCGAGGTCAATCTCAAAACGTGTGTCCCATTCAAGTGGATAAAATATGTTAGTTTTGCTCTGATCTGTGCGCGGTTGTCCACCGCGTTCCGCATACCAACCGGTAGGCTGTGTATTAGTGGATTTAGGTTGTTTCTTGGTTTCGTTCTTTGATAAATCCCATGCTGCCAATTGTGAACCGTCAAAAATGAGATTAGCATGTTCACGATTTTCCAGTGAGTAAATTAGTTCTCTATTCACTGGAAAAGTTCCATAACGTTCACTTGAAAAGATTAAGGAGTTTTCATCTGATCCAATAATGTCCGCAGTCAAGATTGCACCAGATACAGTGCCAATGCGAAAGGCACCGGTTACGGGTACGTCTTGTTTTGAGAAATCAAGTGAATCCAATACGTTGATGTCGATATCCAGTGTTTCTGTAAAGTATGGAGACTTCCAACGTATCTTTCCAGATTTACTTTCCATCAATTTACCGGTGAGGGAATCTCCGTTTTTCCAACGTAAAACTGTTTCTTCTGCTTGTGTTGCTGTGGAAAGCGATAACAGCGCGAGGATGACGAGCATTCCCAATATTATGTTTAGACATTTACGCATTGTTTTCTCCTTGATGTGGCATTCAATGTTCTACTGGGTGTATATTAATCACGTGAGTTTGATAATTGTGTTGTATGTAATACCATTTCTAATTGATCAATTGTCATTATAAACTCTGTAGGTCGGAGTGAGCGTAGCGAAGTCCGACACGTACGATTTCAATGGATTTTCCATGTCGGAGGTCGCTACGCTCACTCCGACCTACAAGATAATATTGTAT
>VYFM01000620.1 GCA_009842375.1 Candidatus Poribacteria bacterium
TCAGATACCAATACCCTATCCTTGTTCAAATAAAATATATGAAGAAGCAATGCGGAAGTTTCTGACAGAGGTAGAAGCCTTACCAAATGATTTAACAGCTTCACATTTTGCGTTTGGGGATCTGTTCTTGGAGGATATTCGTGCTTACCGAGAAGAGAAACTTAACGGAACAGGCTTCACACCGATTTTTCCTGTTTGGGGTGAGGAAACAACACTACTTGCACAAGAAATGATAGACTCTGGTCTGCGCGCGATTATCACTGCTCTTAATCCTACGAAAGTTCCCGCGGACTTTGCAGGACGTTGGTTTGATGCACAACTCCTTGCAGACCTACCTGAAGATGTTGACCCACTCGGTGAAAATGGTGAGTTTCATACATGTGTTATCGACGGACCAATGTTCAGTTCACCTGTTGCAGCGAAGCCGGGTGAAATCGTTCATAGGGAAATCGTTTCTGCATCAAAAGACGATGATGACAAAATCCACGCAAGCAATACCACACCACCAACTTATGTATATGCTGATGTAGTACCTTTATAGAATGGTTATTGTAGAATTTTGCACCCGATTCACCGTTTCATGGTGTCACTATAGGTGAAATCGGAGGTAATCTATGAAAAACATTGATGTGCAATTGATCCATAAAGTTCTTGATGGCGATGATTCTGCCTTCGCGGAACTCGTAGAAAAATATCAAAAACAGGTTCATGCGCTTGTGTGGCGGAAAATTGGTGATTTCCATATAGCTGAAGAGATTACACAGGATACTTTTCTTAAGGCTTACCAAAAACTCGGAACTTTGAAGCAACCACAACGTTTTGCAAGTTGGCTTTATGTGATTGCAGCGAACCGTTGCAATACGTGGCTACGTAAAAAGTATTTACGGAAACAATTGTTGAAAAACAAGGAAACTTCACAGTCAGATAACCTAACCTATTCGGAGCATCTGCTTGAGGAAAATAAACGGATTACTGCAGAAACACAACGCGATGTCGTAAAAAAATTGCTTGAGAAACTTGAGGAAAGTGAACGTACTGTCATGACGTTGCATTACTTTGGAGAGATGTCGTGTCCAGAAATAGGTGAATTCTTAGGTGTATCTTCCAATACAATAAAAAGTCGACTTCACCGCGCAAAGCAACGTCTTCAAAAGGAAGAAGTCATTATAAGAGAAGCGTTAGACAACTTTCAAATCTCACCGTATCTGACAGAAAACATCATGCACGAGATTTCGCGTATGAAACCTGCTGCACCGTCCAGCGGAAAGCCAGTAGTTCCATGGGCAGTTGCTGCTTCTACATTAGTTGTAATGTTACTGATACTCGGCTTTGGTAATAGCAAATACATGACCCGTTTTCAGGAACCTTATAGTTTAGAAGCGAATGCCGAGATGACGGTTGAGATTGTTGATGCTCCTTTAGTGGCAAACTTAGAATCTAAACCAGATATACGGTCAAATATTGGTAATATTAACGCTCAGAGTGAAATCAATATTCCTGACCCACAACATAATGATGCTCCAGCAGTGGATGCAGATGCACAAGTGGATGAAATAGCAGAAGATTGGACGAAATGGGAATTGCCGAAAGCGGCGAAAGCGCGCTTAGGAAAGGGTGGGATTAATACGATGCAGTTTTCACCTGACGGTACATTACTCGCTGTAGGTAGTAATATCGGTATTTGGCTTTACGATGCTAAAACAGGGAAAGAGATAACCATGTTCCCTGGTGCTTGTCAATCCATAGCATTTTCTCCTGATGGACGCTTACTTGCTAACGGTGGTGGTAAGTATGGGTCCGGTGGTAGATTTAGAGGAAAGGAACTTACACTATGGGAAGTAGTTACTGGTAAGAGAGCTGCACTCACTGGTGACCATCTACCTGCATCTGAATTGATGTTCTCTGAAGATGGTAAAACCCTTATCAGTTTAGGAAATTGGGGCGACTCAATTAGTCAATTGGATATTGAGACCAAAAATGGAAATGTGAAGATGATCGAAGATCGATCTTGGAAAATGATAAAGAGTCGAAATCATCCTGAGCCCTATGCACTGATGCATGATAAATTTGCAGTTGGAAGAAAGGATGGGAAAATTGAGTTGTGGGATACAACAACTGGAAAAAAGGTATCTACCCTTGGCATACAAGAGAAAAACATTCAGGGACCGTTACCACCAGAGGTGATCAGGAAAATTAACCAAGATCAGAATATTTTGGGTGAAGATAATGAACATGTTTTAGCCTTAGCTTTTTCATCCGATGGCACACGCCTCGCGAGTGGAAGTAAGGATACAAATGTGCATATATGGGATACTCACAATAACGTAGAACCGATTATTCTCCGAAAACATACGGGTTGGGTAAACGCGGTAACATTCTCACCAGATAACAAAATAGTTGCAAGTGGAAGTACCGATAAGAAAGTGCTCTTGTGGAATGCTACCACAGGTGAGTTGCTTGCAATGCTTACCGGACATGTCAATGGTATTTCTGCGCTAACCTTCTCACCAGATGGAACAACACTTGCAAGTGCAAGTACAGATGGAACAGTCCTATTTTGGCATACAAAAACAGGTGATCAACTACCTAAGCGTATCACTGGACATACAGAATGGATAAAGGCTATTGCTTTCTTGAAAGATAACCATACAATTGTGAGTATAGCATATAATGGGATAATTTCTACTTGGGATCTAAATTCATCCCAAAAAACCAGATCCCAGAATACAGGACATCAAGACTTTTTATCATCGATAGCTTTTTCACCTGACGGAACCAAGTTCGCCAGTTTTGGTGCAACAGGTAAGATTCTCTTTGAGGCTGGTGTTGGTATGTCTACTTCCCAACTTTTGTCAGGTGGGTCGCTACGTTTGACAGATGTTCACACAGGACGTGAGTTAGATAGTTTATCAGAATCAAATAATCCTATTGAGTCCAATTTAACCATTTCACCCGATGGTAAAATGGTAGCTTATGGGGGTGATGGAAAAATAAGTGTGTGGAATACAGTAACAGATTCTTTGCTCAATATCCCTATTTCAGATAAAGTGCAGTTAAATCAAAACGGAGATGTTGTACTTGCGCCAGGTGTAATCCCCGATAAACCTCATCAATTCCCAATGAAATTACCCTCGGACCCTCTTATCAGTGCATTGGCATTCTCATTAGATGGCAAAAAGATTGTAAGTGGGACCGGTGATGGAATGGTACAAATGTGGGATGTGGAAACAGGTGTTATGTTAACTTCTTTTTTGGAAAAAAAACCTAAGCAAGAAATGATTACAGCCTTATCATATGCTTCAAATGATGCTCTACTTGCTGTGGGAAGCAACAAAAGGATCCGTGTATTTGGAAGTAAAAAACTGACGGAGTTTGAGGATGTTAATGAGGGTGTTGAAACGTTAATGTTTTCACCTGATGACACAGTACTGGTTACTGGACTTAGAAATGGAGGCATTGAATTGTGGGATATTGAAACAGGGGACAAACTAACCACTCTTGATGGACATTCCGCACCGGTGTCAACACTGGTATTTTCTCCTGACCATAAAACACTTGTGAGTACGGGTTATGATGGCACAATCCTTGTGTGGGATTGGGATGAAGTTCAAAAGTTGCCATTTAAAACAGTAAATTAAATGTAATACCATTTCTAAATGATAAAGGATCATTATTTTGTAGGTCGGAGTGAGCAAAGCGAAGTCCGACTTGTAATCCCAATGGACACCTACTTGTCGGACTTCGCTTTGCTCACTCC
>VYFM01000698.1 GCA_009842375.1 Candidatus Poribacteria bacterium
ACTTAATCCATCAATATGCTGCATTCTATTGTAATATAAGAAGAAATATGATAAAGTGGAACAAGCGTAACTACCACACTGTTTTGAGGAGATTAGCACAAATGTTAAATTGGGGTGTAATAGGACCAGGAGGCATTGCTCATGTATTCTGCAACGGTATGCGATTTACCGATACTGGACAGATCCTTGCTGTTGCAAGCCGCACCGAATCACGTGCAGAAAAATTTGCGAATGTTTTTGATATTCCACGACATTATAGTTCTTATGAAGCACTATTGGCAGATGATGATATTGATGCTGTCTATATTGCCACAATCCATCCATACCATGCAGAATGGGCAATAAAGTCTGCTGAAGCAAAGAAACATATTTTGGTTGAGAAACCGATTAGCATAGATCATGCTAATGCTTCAGAAATGGTTAATGCAGCACGGAAAAATGACGTGTTCTTGATGGAAGCATTTATGTATCGTTGTCATCCGCAGATACAACGTATGGTTGACTTGATACAGAATGAAGAAATCGGAGAAGTTCGTTTCATTCAGGCAACATTTGGATTTCAAGCGAATTTCAATCCAGATAGTAGACTTTTCAATCGTGAAATGGGTGGTGGTGGCATTCTTGATATTGGGTGTTATACTGCCTCAATGGTGCGCAAAGTAGCAGGTGCTGCTGCGAACAAACTCTTTTTAGATCCGATTTCAGTGAAGGCACATGGAAAAGTGGGTCCAACAGGTGTTGACCATATTGCTGCTGCGACACTTAAATTTGAGAACGATATTGTTGCTGAGATCGCTTGTGCAGTAGAATGTAATATCGGGAGTAAAGTTATTATCTACGGGTCTGGTGGAACAATAACAATTCCAAGTCCTTGGCTACCATCCTCACCATGTCGTGGTTCAAGAACGGCATTACCATTAGATACAACCTTTCCACCAAGTCAACTTGTGCTTAACTCCTATCAAGGTGGCGGAACATCGGAGATAACCGTTGAGGTAGACCGTGATCTTTTTACCTACGAAGCAGATATGGTTGCAAACCATATATCTGAAAGACAAGCACCCGCAATGTCATGGGATGACACTTTGGGTAATATGAAGGTGTTAGACGCTTGGCGTGAAGAGATTGGTGTTGTTTATTAATGATATTTTCTATATGAATATAAGGACAGATTTTACAATGTTAACAGTTTGTTACGATCCGTATTCGGGTACATTAGGTAGATTTACACGTGCAGAGATTTTTGATCTTGTTGTTGATGCAGGTTATGAAGGTATCAACATTCCTGTGAATACCGCTTTTCTCGGTGAACTCTCTTCTACAGAAATTGAGGATGCAGTGAACCTTGCTAATAAACACAACCTTGTTGCACCGACGATCGGTTTTGGCAACCACATTCTAACATCACCGACACGTAAAGATGAAACGTTGCAGCACTTTGAAATTGTGCTTGAAGTTGCGCGTCAATTTGACGCTGAATTCATTGGAATTTGGGTAAATCCTTCGACTGATGTGTCACGAGAAGAATCTTTGGATGTACTTGAAGATAACTTATCCAAGATGATACCCGCTTGCAATGACTACAACATCAAAATTACGCTTGAGTTCGAAAAAGGATGTCCGCTTGATAACTATCGTGAGGGAGTAGAGTTTATTGTGGACACTGGTTTACCTGTCTACCTGACGTGCGACACATATCATCTATTCAACGATGGTGCAGAACCTATCACAGCGGCACATGCAATGAAAGAGTGTTTAGGAGATGTGCATGTCTCAGGAAGTAATCGCGGTGAACCGGGTGGCGGTATATTCGATTTTGAAACATTTGCAAAAGGACTAAAAGAGATTAACTTTTCTGGACCGCTTGTTGTCCAATATAAGATGGACGATGTTACGAGTATTAAACGTAGCTGCGAGTTCACACATAAATTCAGAGATATGATTCGGTCATAATGGGTGATAAAAACTGAATGTACTGAAACTTCTTATGGATCAGGAATCAAAGGTATTATGTTATTCGGACCTGGTTCATACAAATAAGCATCTCTGCCCTTAAAATATTCATTATGTACGCTTTTCCAATCACTAAATGTTAATCCCCATCTGGGTGCTGGACCGAGTTTAAAATATACTACATCTGCCTCTTCCAGACTCGTATAAGGATAATCTCCAACAGGTGCATCACGTGTACCATTTATAAAAATAACAGCATGGTGAATATCAAAGTCCTTGACTCTCTGCGGTAGCCTCTGATAAAAAGGAATAGAACCCCAATTCTGATATACCCTCCCAATTCGCATGTAACTCCATACAGTGTTTACACTTAGCAATAACAGACATATCCCTACGGCATAAGCGAGTTTATTTGTCCAGATAGGTTTTTTGAACCGTTCATATAGGATAAACATCCCGCGTGCTGCTAAGGGAATAAAACCAATAAATATTGATTCGGCATAATAGCGCGCGTTAACAGGTGTAATTCCCCATGTTGATCCTTCAAAGTAGAAGAATGCGTACAACAAGAGACTACCCAATAATAGAGAAATACATAAGACATCGTATCTATTACGAGAAGAATGGAAAAATGGTAAAAGGACGAGGAACCATGGTATCAGTAATGGCAGAAAGTCATAAAAGAACCTTAATGAAACTTTAGCATCCCTGATAAGTCTTGGATGGTAGTTGCCCCATCCAAGAGCGTTGAAACTGATACATGGTAGAATATGCTGCCATGTCCTTTTGACTGCCCATTCAGGCTTAAATTCCCATGCTCGTTCAATGTCTGGGTAGTACCCCTCTGTGCGTTTACCGAATCCAACTTTATCATAAGGTTGGGCTGCTGTATGTGTGAACTTGAACGGATTTCCAGTAAAATTATGATTCCATGCCATACACACCAATACCCACAGAATAAAGGGTATCATAAAAATGCCTAACCGATTGATTAACTGTTTCTGTGAAGGGACATTTACATCTCCTTGTTCTACTACCTCACTTGAATCTCTTACCAATCTGGGTTTATAGAGATGATATAGCGTGAATCCCGCCCCTACGACGCCAAAAACGATAGCAGAGAGGGGGCGAGTGTTGAATGCATAACCCAACCCAAATCCTGAGAGTAGTGGATAAATAAAATTCCCTTTACCATTTAAGGTGCGTACCAAAGCAAAAAGAAACAAGACAAGGTAAAATCTACTAACTGGTTCGCTGAACCATGTAGCTCCCAAACCAGATGTTGCTGGTGAGATAAGTGCGATCACTGCTGCAATATATGCTATAGGTTTTCCATAAGTATCTTTGACGAGAAGGAAAAGTAGAAACAGCGAGCCTCCAGTTGCTAGTGCGGGAATAAGCCATGGAATGTTAAAAAAGACACCAAACATCAACATTAAGGCATTACCGAATGGATACTTAGAATACCATTTTCCATTCAGCATATTGATATGTGGAGAGGGTGAAAGTCCGTATTCAGGCATCGGTCCACCGTTTGGGTCCTCTACTACTTCCCCATTCATAGTACGCGGTGGTACCGGAACAGAAATTCTACCTTGTGCAAATAACTTTGCTTGAAATAGATATGATGCAGTATCAGGTTCAAAATAGGTGAATTTGAGACAAACACTGCATAAGATTATTGATAGAACTACTCCGAGTATGGAGATGATAAAAATATATTTGTATTTCATTACTTGATTGTTTTTCAAATGTTTTTAATATCCTAATTCATTAGTTTTCAGTTGACACGCACATATAATA
>VYFM01000309.1 GCA_009842375.1 Candidatus Poribacteria bacterium
AGTCCTTTTGTAGCATAACCTGTTAGGTTGTGCCGTTTTTGCCAAAAATAACAGAGAATGCTGCGGGTGAAAACTTTTTCAAACTCACGTGAGTTTAGGTAAAATTACCATACAGCAAGAAGAAACTTTGAGAGTTCTACCACAAGAGACATTACAAAAATTCAACTGGGTGAATGTCAGTTACATCAGTGCAAACTCAAAAGCAACGTCTGACGATCTCTGTTCTGCATCAATGGTCTAAGTATTTTGTTTTTCTTTGAACCGGGCTATTGCACCCCGTTCTGCCATCTCCGCTCTGGCATAATGTGCTGGCATCTGTGAATTCTTCCATCTACCCGCGACCTGTAAGTCAACCACCGAAGCACCCGCTTTGGCAAGAGACACCGCAGAACCTACCCGAAGCGAATGACCCGATATAAATCCATCAACACCGGCATTAGCAGCACGTTGTTTGATGATACGTCTGGCAGAGACATCCGTAAGTCTACCGGGTTGAATGTGATCACCGCGACGTACCGGACGGAACAATGCTCCACGAGTAATACCCGATTTCTCACGATACCGACGAATCACCTTCCTTGTATCGCTGGTAACATACAACGCAACACCAGAACCTTCTTGGTCTGTCTTGGAACGCTCCACAAGCAAGGTATTCTGTTTGAAATGACCGCAGTTGACCGCGACAACTTCAGATACACGCAACAAGCAGTCACTCATTAATCGTATCATCGCACTATCCCGAAGTCCTGCTACAGAACCATCAGACTCAGCGAACGCACAGACACGTTCAACGTCAGACCATACAAGACCATCTACTTGACCACGACCACGACCTTTGGCATCTCTGCGGATTGTTCGCAATCGCTTGGTTGAAATGGAAAATTGAACATCAACTGCTTTGACATTGCTGAAATACCACTTAATCGCAGCAAGGGACATACTAATCGTTGCGGGGGCAACGCCCTTGGCATCTAAAGTGGAAAGGTAGGCTGCTAATTGGGAATCTGTAAGATTATCCAGTGATTCACCTGTAGAAGATAAAAACTCATCAAGTTGTCGCCACGCAAGTTTATATGCCCTGCGGGAATTGGGAGATAGCGCGTCCCACGCAATACCAATCCGAAGTTTATCCTCATCGGTGAGTTGTAAAATGCCCGTAATTTCAATCGTTGCTAACGCTTGCACGGTGTTACCTCTCTTTTTTCAATCTACGTCATCGGCTTGAAGTTATTACGAGTTAAGTTTTCATAATACTTCCATTCTTTCAGACTACTTAAGAACACTATTCGGGGATTACAGTTCCAAGGTACAGCCCTATATAATCAAAAGCGTTATTGTCTACCTTCTTAATAATTTTGATTTTTATAAATGTGCTGACAAATTTACTATGTTCAGTTGTGATATACGCTGTTTTTGGATCATTGAATACCAATTTTATGATATTACCATTACATCTAACAAATTTATGGTGTGTTATGCTTTTAACCGAGAAATCATGTAGTTTTTCACCACGAAGTTCACCTACAATAATTTCACCAACCTTATATTCTCTATATTCGTCATGTGGATATAAGGCTTCATAATCGTAATCAGGACTATCTAATTTTCTAAGTATTCGGACTTTTATACTCTGACTACTACTTAGAAGTTGGACATAGCCTACAACCATAGGATCAGGTGCAACCAATTTAATCTTGTTAGATTTATATTCAACAGAATGTAAGTATTCGACACCATCTTTTTCTACTTGGACAAAAGTTTCTATAATCTGTCCTCTATATAGTTCTGTTTTGGTACTACAACCCCCAATAAAAATCAATAGCACAAAGAAAGTAGCACAAAAATGTATTTGCATTGGACTAACCTCCTTAATGATTAGAGTAATTCTTCCACTTGATGTTGTGCCTACACAGAGGACAAACTAATAAGTTCCGGGACAATCAACCCAATAAACAACCAAGATTTTGTAATATACATATTCGCACTTTTGGAAATGTGAGGATTTATCGTCTCCCCGCAGGACGACCATAAACGGATTTAATCATGAAAAATCAGTGCTGTTTTTTCTGCGATTGACGCAGCCGCTACCTGCACATTGGGCGGGGGGTGAGTGATTTTATGATATGCATCATTGCCTTTGAGATAAAATTATAAGGGTAATTATGACACATTAGCATTCACGTGTATGACTTGTCCGGGTTGCACGTCTTTGATGACTTGATTCACCTTCAGCATAGCAGGTTGAATATCCTGTAAACGATTGCTTCTGGCAGAGATGAGGATGACACCGATAGCATATTTCCTGATGTTCTGTTGATATTCAATGCTCTTGTCCATTGTCACCAACACATCAAACGTTTTTGCAGCTTGCTCAAGGAGTTCGCCATTTCGCTTCCCTTTCCACCCTTGTCGATCCACAGTTGTCACTTGGCAATCGGCATCAAAATATCTTAGCAGCCGCCAGTTTATGTTTTCGTCAAGTAGAACGCGCATGTTGGTTTTTCTTCCGATTTTATCGTGTTTAATGTTTCAATTGCCGTTGTTAATGCAAACTCTAAAAAGGCAATTGCTTGCTCTTGCGAAACAGAAGGGAATCCTTCAAGAAAGTCGTCAAGGCTCTCTCCTGCTTTTAGATGATCAATCAGTGACTTTATCGGCACCCGGGTGCCGATAAACACTGGCACGCCACCGTGGACATTGGGGTCTTGATTTATCATTGCTTTGTATAAACGAAATGCAGTCCACTCGGTATCTACATTTTGCCGAGAACTTTCATAACCGCTTTTATAGAACTGACCGGGGGGACACACTTCTGACATAAGTGGAACATTTATCGCAACAGATAACTTATCACAAGTATTTTCAATAACACTTCTGTCGCGGGCAATATGATCCATCCCTTGTTTTATTCGGACATATAGTTCATCATTTCTCACTTGATCCAAAAAATCTTCTGACAAACTCTTCGACATGTGGTCATCATATTCCAAGAACGGATAATCTTCTTTTAGAATCCGCTCCAGTTCATTTACAATGAACGGGTTCTCGTGTAGTTTTTCCATTGTTATTCCTTTCAATTCACAAAATTAGATAAAGTCTAATTTCTTTTGAAAATCTTCAGACACCTCATCCTTCGGGTCATCTGTATAAGTGATTTGATTCTACGCGTTATTGCTTTTGAGATAACCTTTCAATACAGCTTGCTATCTTCCCAAGTGTTTCATTTATCTGGTTGAGAGAATCCTTGATAAGATAGAGGTGTCCTTTACAAGGTAAGTTGTGCTGACCTGCGATAATTTCATTACGCCACTGCTTACATTCTTCCTTCGTGCCCTTCGCGATTGTAATATAGTCTTGATGGTCACCAATTCCCCATCGTCCGGGATACCCGATATTCAGATAGGCGTAGATTTCAGAATACTCATCCGTTCCAATGATATAAAAGTGCGTAATGTGGTCTAAGTTGAAAGTTACGCCTTGAAAGTCGACCCAATTCATCATTGTCATCCCTCCTGTGAAAATCCGATAGTGATTGATATTTTAAGACCACATATAAGCCAGTATGACAACGAATGCAATACCATAACCGACCAAAGAACCTTTGAAACGTTTGTCCTCTGTTATGTCACCATCTACCTCGCAACTTAAAGAATAAGTATATAAACAAAAATCGATCACAAGACTAATCAGCACGACGGCAGTGCCCCAGTCGCTGTTGTATTTAAACCACAGCATAGCTGAAATAAGTATCA
>VYFM01000407.1 GCA_009842375.1 Candidatus Poribacteria bacterium
TGTTGTCTCGCACATTGTTTGACGGCGAGATTCCCGGATTATTTCGCGCGGCGTAGGGCCGGATTTCCCAGATTATTGGGTCGTTTCGATGAAGTTCTGGCGGGGTGTCGGCCGGCCGTCGGCGCGTCAAGCCGCTACGCGGCTCCTCCGCTTCGCTCCGGCCCTTCGGGTGACCCGCCGCCGTCCGCCCGCCTGAGTGCATCCATGGCCGTAAGCGGAGCTTTCGGCCATGGGCCGATCGCTCGACGCATTGTCGTGGCGGGGGCCTGACGGTCGGTGGCGGGGTGGTTCCCGAGGGCGGTTCCGCCTTGAACCCCTATGCGTGAGCGGTGGGAACCGGGAACCGCCCGGCGTCGGGATCGCTGCCGTTGGCGGCCGGTGCGGCCTTGTCGGGCTGGCTTGCGACGAGGCTGTAGCCGCCCTCGGCGTTTCGCTCGACGCGCCCCTCCTGGACGAGCTTTTTCAGGATTGCTCCGACGGTCTTGTGCCGGGTCGCGGCGCGTTGGCGGATCTGTCTCTGCGACAGCGGCGCCCTGGCGCCGGCGAGCGCCTTGAGGACGCGGCGCTCGGGAGTTTCGGGCTGAGGCGCGACGCCGGCCTGTGGCGGCTGGCGCAGTCGGAACGATGGTTCCTCTCCGTCTTCCTCCATGAACTCGATCTCGATGTCGTCGAGATCACGGGCGTCGCGCTGCTCGACGGTCAGCAGGGTCTGGCGGTCGCGGCGGCGGAGGTACAGATTCGAATCCCCCCAGGCGTGCAGCTCCGAGCTTCCCCGCAGCGCCTGGCCCGGCCTGGCGGCCCCGCTCTTTCGGGCGTGGTGGACGAGCAGGACGGCGGTTGCGAAGCGGCGCTGGATGTCGCGCAGGAAGCCGAGGATGGGGGCGACGTCGGCGACCGCGTTCTCGTCGACGCCGTGCAGGCGGACCAGGGGGTCGAGGATCAGCAGGCGCGGTGCGATACGCTCCACGGTCTGTTGCAGGCGGCCGCGGTCGTCGGGATCGTCGAGACGCAGCCTCGGCACGTCGATGACGGCGATGTCGAGGGTCTCGAAGCGGGCGCCGGCGGCGCGGGCGATGCCGTGCAGGCGCTTGCGCACGAGGTGTCCGGCGTCCTCGGCGGGGAACATCAGGACCGGGCCGGGCCGGGTGGGGGCGAAGTGCCGCAGGCACGGGACGCCGGCGGCGACCGCGACGGCGAGGTCCATCGCCAGGATGGACTTGCCGCACTTGGGCTCGCCGCCGACGATGCCGACCGCCTGCTCGCCCCACAGCGTGTCGACCAGCCACTGCTGCTCGCGCGGCCGGTCCTCCAGCTCGACCGGGGCGCGGGTCGGGAAGCCGTTCATGGCCGCAGCTCCTCGAGCGCCTGCTCCAGGTGCTCGGCGTTGACCGTCTTCGCCTCCTGCAGGGCCGCGGCAGAGAGCGCGTAGTGGGCGATACGGTTGATCTGGCGCGGCAGGCCGCGCGCGCTCTGGAACAGCGCCTCGACGGCGGGCGCCTCGAACAGCGGCAGCTCACATCCCGAGAGCCTGAGGCGGTGCTTGATATAGGCGTCGACCTCGTCTCGATCGAGCCCGGTGAGGTGGTGGCGCACGACGAGGCGCTGGCTGAGGGATTCGTGCATCGCCATGGCCAGGCGGCGCCTGAGCTCGGTGAGGCCGACCAGGATGAGGCACAGGCGCTGCTCTGCATCCATGGCGAAGTTGGTGAGCAGGCGCAGGTCCTCAAGCACGTCGTTGCGCAGATGATGGGCCTCGTCGATGACCAGGACCGGCAGCTGCTTGGCCTCCGTCACCAGGCGGGAGATCTCGCTGCGGATCGCCTGGCGGGCGGTGGCGCGGGATCGTTCGATGGGCAGGCCGAGCTCCCATGCGATCTCCTTGTACACGTCGAGCACGTTGCCTGTGGTGAGCGAGACGTAGTGCACCCGGTGGAGGCCCGGGTGGATCTGGGCGGCCACGCGGCGGCAGACGGTCGTCTTGCCCGAGCCCACCTCGCCGGTGAGCAGGCCGATGCCGCGCAACTCGACGAGGTGGCCAAGCCTGGCCTCGGCCTCGCGGCGGGCCGATGACTCGAACAGCTCGTCGGTCTCTGCCAGGGTCTCGAAGGGGAGGCGGGTGAAGGCGAAGTGGCGCTGGTACATCAGTCATCCTCCTTCTTGTCCTTGAGCTTGCGCAGGTTGAGCGGCGAGGGTCGGGGCTCGGGCGCAGGCTCGTCGGGCCCGATCTCTTTCGCCGGGCGGGTGCGCCTGACAGCGGTATTGGCGTAGGCGTCGAGAGGGGTGGCCTTGCCGGCGGGCTTGCCGTCATGAACCACGTCGAGAGGGCGCGCGGGCGGCGCGGCCGGGTCGTAGCGCAAGATGACGTTCTCGCCGACCAGCACGGTGTCGACCTCGTAGACGCGGCCGTTGAGGCTGACGGTGCGGTCCTTGTAGACACGGCGCTTGGCCTCGAAGAGGAACAGGTCGTCGAGGTCCATCGTGGCGTCGGGATAGCGCACGCCGGCCGAGGCCAGCGCCCACTGCTCGAGCGGGGTGCGCCCCTCCTCCAGGCCGCGATGCGGGGAGTTGTGATACTCCCCCTCGATCCAGGCCCAGAGGCTGCTGTTCAAGGTCTGCAGGCTGCCGAGAACGTCGTCGCCGAGGTGGCTGAGCCAGCCGGCCCGAAGCGTTCTGAACCAGCGCTCGATCTTGCCCTTTCCCGCTGGCTGGAACGCTCTTGCGTGGATCAGCGCGACGCCGAGCTTTGCGCAGACCAGGGAGAGATGACGGGAGCGGTAGGCGCTTCCGTTGTCAACGTAGAGGCGGGCCGGGAGCCCGCGCCGGATCAGCGCGCTCTTGAACACCGGCAGGAAGGCCTGGACGTTCTCGGACATGGCGAAGGCGGCGAAGGGGATGACGCGGGTGGCGTCGTCGATGAAGGCGATCAGGTAGGTCTTGCGCCGGTTGCGGCCGTCCCGGACCTTGGGCCCGTGCATGACGTCGCTCATCCACAACTCGCCAGCATCCTTGAAGGCGAAGCGGCGGCGATCCTCCCCGTCATGCGGCTTCTTGTCGAACAGGCCCTCGCGGCTGAAGAGGCGGTGCACGGTCGACGAGGCGAGCGGATGATCGATGCCCTCCTCGTGGACCTTCTGGATGATGGCGCGGACCGACAACGTCTCGTCCTCGGTCTTCAGCGTGATGAGGCGCTCTGCGACCTCGGCCGGAAGCCGCCGGGGCTTCCCCCGGTCGGTGCGGGGCTTGGGGTAGAGCGCCTCGAAGCCGCCGCGCCGGTAGTCCCTGATCCAGTGCCGCATGGTCTCGGCGGCGACGCGGGTCCGGGTGGTCCCGGGGATCGTGTAGGTCTTCTCGGCCTTGGCGCGCATCATCGCGCCGGTGCCCGGTGTGCCCACAGGCAGATGCACCAGATCGGCGATGAGGGTGTATCGGAAGAGCGCGATCTGTTGGCGAAGGTCGTCGTCTGCGTCTTTCACGGTCAGGTCCTCGTTCATGGGGGCTCCTTGGCCCCGGGACCATGACGCTAGGCGCTCACCGGAGGAGGATCAGGCCCCGCCCATTGTTGGCGCGCAGATTTGCGATTCCCCACGTCGATTCCGTGGGGTTGGAAGCCCAGGGGCGCGGGCAGCGTCCGCAGCTGCCCGGCGACCAGGCCGCGCAGCTCCATCAACGCGCCGTCGCTCTTGAGACGCTTGCGCACCGCCACCATGGTGGCCGCGCAGCCCGCGAGCCGGTCGGGGATCAGGCC
>VYFM01000173.1 GCA_009842375.1 Candidatus Poribacteria bacterium
TATCTTGACAAGGGGTAAAATACTTGAGATCAACCCCCATTGGTACAACCGATAAGTTGAGATTCTTATCTTGATTTAACAAGTAATCACGGTCAAAATTCGCGACGACAGTACCACGGTCAAACGACTTCATTATCTCAACTTCATACCGACGAACCCGTTTTTCCTCCAATTTTACCAAATATCGTTTTGGTGTGCAATCTAATTCCGCACGACGACTCAAATTCAGAGCTAACGAATCACACAAATCTAATACCTTCATAATACCACATGTCTTTTTTACATATTGCCCCATACGAAAGAGTTGTGCATGTATCAGATCATAATCTACTTCAGCAAGAAGTTGGTTAATTTTCCGCTGCATCTGTGGTGAATACCAATAATGCACCTGTAAAGGGTTTGGTGATAAACAATGTATAGCAGTATTGATTGAGGCAAAAGATGGACTAAATCGAACCCACTCTACACGTTCACAGAATCGTTGAAGATACTCAACTGCTTCAATGTCAGAATCAGACTCAGCAAAAAAAACCGATGTTATATCGTGACGTTTGGAAAGTTGTTTGATAAAATGGTATGATCGAATGCGGTCTCCCCGATGAGGTGGATATGGACATCTTAGACTTAAAAATAGGATACGCATTATCAATGAAACCAATATCGTACTTATTTAGAAGGTAATTCTGCTTCGTCAATTAACATAACCGGAATTCCGTCACGAATCGGATAACGACGTTTACATTCCCCTTGACAAACTAATTTTTCTTCAGCTTCAACATGTTCAATTTTACCCATACATGCGGGACATGCAAGAATATCAAGCAATGTCTTCGATAATTCATACGGTTTATTAGCATTCATCACATTTCTCCAAAAGTCCTAATCTAACAACAAGCATATAATGGCTATCTTCTTACCTACCATGACATTTCTTATATTTCTTTCCACTACCACAGGGACACGGTGCATTTCTTCCAACCTTCGGCATATTACCCATTGCTTGTTGTGAAGTAAATTCTGCCGAGGTTTGAGAGCTATCATTTGCAGCTGCAGCAGATCTATGCTGTGCTGGTCGACGTGACCCGCTTGGTCTACGATTCGGAGTGCGTCGCGGGGCTTCTGTATTTACACGTGACTTAAAGATAAATTCACTTACCTCTTTTTCTATGGTTTGATACATAGATTCAAATACACTAAGTGCTTCACCCTTGAATACTATTATTGGGTCTTTTCCACCATATCCCGACAATCTCATCTCCTGTTCAATAAAGTCAATGTTATAAAGATGATCTTTCCAATGACTATCAATTCTATCTAAGAGTAATAGTCGTTCTAATAGCCGCATAGTTTCAGATCCCATTTCCTCTTCACGTTGCTTATAGGCGGTTTTCAAACAGGTAATGAGTTGTTCGTTGAGTTCATCCGCAGGTATTTCACTCAGTGGTTTACTGATAGTAATGTCAAAGGGAAATGTAGTCGTAAGCCATTTCTCAAGCTGCTCAATATCTTCTTTTTCACGTGTGCCCTTTTCAGGTATAGCATCGTATATTTGATCCTCAACTACGTTCTCAATCATTTCCCAAACAGTTTCTTTCGGATCTTCTTCCGATAGAATTGAATCTCTTAATGAATAGATCGTATTACGTTGTGCTTCCATCACATCGTCAAATTTAAGTATGTTTTTACGAATATCAAAGTTTATCTGTTCAACGCGTGTCTGTGCTTTTTCGATTGATTTAGAGATCCATGGGTGTTCAAGCGGCATATCATCAGTCATTCCCGCGCGACTCATGAATCCCTGAAGACGTTCCGAACCAAACTTCTTCATTAAATCGTCTTCCAGCGAAAGATAGAATCTTGAAGAACCAGGATCCCCCTGTCTACCTGAACGACCCCGCAATTGGTTGTCAATACGACGAGAATCGTGACGTTCAGTACCAACAATATGGAGTCCACCAGCTTTCAATACCTGTTCTTGGTTCGCTTTACAAATCGCCTCAGATTCGGCAAATGCTGCATTCCACTCATCAGATTCCGTGTCTGGAGAATGCTCTGCTGGGTCCAGCTTCTTCTTCCGAATCATCTCTTTTGCTAAACCTTCAGGATTGCCACCAAGTAGAATATCAACACCCCTTCCAGCCATATTCGTAGCGATGGTGACTGCGCCAGGTATTCCCGCTTGTGCCACGATATCTGCTTCACGAGTATGCTCCTTAGCATTCAACACTTGGTGTTTGATATTACGAAGTCTTGATCTCAGTAGTTTGCTTAACTTTTCTGAATTCTCAATGGAAATTGTTCCAACAAGCACAGGACGACCTTTTTCATGCTGCTCTACTATATCCTCTAAAACAGCCTTATATTTTGCTTCCTCAGATCTGTATATTTGGTCTGGATGATCAAGTCGAATCATCGGTTCATTGGTTGGTACAACAACGACATCTAACCCATAGATATGTCCGAATTCGTTTGCTTCTGTAGCAGCAGTACCCGTCATACCAGCAAGTTTCTCATACATTCTGAAATAATTCTGGTAAGTAATTTTGGCGAAAGTTTCATTTTCCTGTGCAATTCTAACACGTTCTTTCGCTTCAATGGCTTGATGAAGTCCTTCACTTAATCTACGTCCGATTTGCTTCCGTCCTGTAAATTCATCAATCAATAACACTTCGCCATTTTCAACCAGGTAGTCTATATCTCGTTTGTAAAGATGATGTGCAGTTAAGGATTGATTGAGATGATGAACTAACATAATATTGTTGTGATCATACAAGTTATCTATGCTGAGAAGACGTTGAACTTCTTCTATACCATCATCTGTCAGAACGACACTACCTCGAGATTTACCTTTCTCATCAATTTCGTAATGTTCCTCATTACGGAGTTGTGTGACAACATGATTTATTTTACGATAGAGTTCTGCGGGTTTATTGGAGGGATCAGAAATAATGAGCGGGGTTCGTGCTTCATCAATTAGGATACTGTCTACTTCATCAAGTATCGCATACGGATGTCCCCGTTGTGCCTTTGAATCTATAGTGAGTGCTCTGTTATCGTTCAGGTAATCAAAACCGAACTCACTGTGGACTCCATAAGTGATGTCCGCTTTATATGCAAGTTTTTTCTGTTCATGTGGCATTAAACTTAAAGTTAACCCGACTGATAAACCAAGAAAATTATATATCTTTCCCATCCACTCAGCATCACGACGCGCGAGATAGTCATTTACAGTTGCAAGATGAACACCTCTTCCTGAAAGAGCATTGAGATAGACCGCAAGTGTTGATGTTAACGTCTTTCCTTCACCCGTTCTCATTTCAGCAATTGCACCTTGATGTAGTGCTGCACCACCGATTATTTGCACATCATAGTGACGTTGTTTTAACGTTCTAACCGCTGCTTCTCGAACGACTGCAAATGCCTCTACCAATATATCATCAAGGGACTCGCCAGCATCCAACCGTCGACGAAAGGAAGGTGTTTTGGCTTGGAGTTTCGCATCATTTAATTTTTTGATTTCCGGTTCAAGTCGATTGACTGCTTCAACGACATTACGAAAACGTTTGACATCGCGCTCTTCCTTACTACCGAAAACTTTAGTCATTACTTTATCAAACATATCCCAATATAAACGGTATCAAACGTAGACAAATTACATCACATAATCATATAACCTCATTGTGATGTATGTTCAATATCATTCATCTCCTATATGCTGTGGTGATGTACGTGCCTGTCCATC